>JAJYDD010000459.1 GCA_021777795.1 Pseudomonadota bacterium
CCAGGATGTGCTTGACGATGGCCAAGCCGAGCCCGGTGCCGTTCTTGGCCCGACTCTGGCCGGGATCGACGCGGTAGAAGCGCTCGGTCAGGCGCGGCAAATGCTCGGGCGCTACGCCGCGGCCGTGGTCGGCGACGACCAGGAGCCCGTCCTTGCCGCGGCTCGTCACCGTGATCTCCACCTTCGAGGCGACGGCGGGATCAGGGCTGGCGCCATATTTGATGGCGTTCTCGATCAGGTTCTCGGCCACCCGCACCAGTTCGTCGCGCTCGCCCATGACGATGACCGGCGCCTCCGCGTCGAGCTTGAGTTCAACCTCCATTTCGCGGGCGAGTGGGGCGAGCGTGTCGGCGACATGGCGCACGACCTGCGCCCAATCGACCTGCGCGGCCGGGCGCAAATGCTGCTTCTGCTCGATGCGCGACAGCGACAACAGATCGTCGATCAGCCGCGCCATGCGCCGGCCCTGCTCGCGCATGATGGCTAGGAATTTTTCGCGCGCCCGGGCGTCGGCCTGTGCGGAGCCTTGCAGAGTCTCGATGAAGCCGAGCAGCGAGGCCAGCGGCGTGCGCAATTCGTGGCTGGCGTTGGCGATGAAATCGGCGCGCATGCGCTCGACGCGGCGCGCCTCGGTGAGATCGCGAAGCGTCAGCAACATCGCCGCGACGTCGCCGAGTTCCGTGGCCAGCGGGGCGACGTCGACCTGGAACAGCCGCTCGATCGGCACCCGCTCGCTCCACAGCGCCCGCTCCGCCTCGCCGCCGGAAGCGACCCGACGGATCGCGTCGGTCACGTCGGGGGCGCGCAAAGCCAGCACCAGCGCCTCGCCGATCTTCAGCGCCGGCAAAAGCTCGCGCGCGGGGGGATTGACGCGCATCACCCGCGCCTCGCCGTCGATGAGGATGGCGGGCTCCGGCATCGCGTCAATCAGCTTTTCGGCGCCCAGCCCGCGCAATTGTGCGGTCAGGTTGCGGCGCTGGGTTTTGGCCTCGCTCATGGCGCCGCGCTCAATCGTCTTCGAGGTTAGCCTTTTCGATAGCCTCGCTCAGCGAGCGCCAGCGCCGGACCGCCTCGTGCGCGCCGAGAAGCGCCAGCGCCGCCACGAAGGGCACGATATAGTAAATGACGCGAAACAGCAGCAGCGCCGCCAGCAATCGGTCGGCGGAGCCGCCGACGCCCTTTATCATCGTCGCCTCGAACACGCCGAGCCCGCCCGGCGAGTGGCTGGCGATGCCGAGCATGGCGGCGAAGGAATAGAGCGCGGCGAAGGCGAAGAAGCCGATCCCGTGACCGGTGGGAAGCAGCGCGTAGAGCGCGCCGGCGGCGGCGCAGACATCGACGACGCCGAGCGCCGTCTGGCCGAGGGTCAGCATCGGGCCGGGCAGACGGAAATGCAGCAATACGCCGCGCCCCTGGCGGCGCATCCGCGCCACCCAGATGAGATAGGCCGCCAGCACCGCGATCAGCGCCAGGCCGATGGCGCGGTTGGCCCAGACGGCAAGCTGGTTGATCTCGCCGATCGCTCCGGCGTCGAACAGGAAGCCGGAGGCCAGCACGAGCCCCATGCCGAGCCAGAAGGTGACGCCGGCGACCACGGTGAGGCTGGCGATCTTGCCCGCCGAGAGCCCCGCCGGCCCATAGATCCAGAAGCGCACCGCGCCGCCTGTGACGAGCGGAAAGCCGAGCGTGAAAGAGATCGCGTAGCTAGTGAAGGAGGCCAGCGCGGTCAGCGGATAGGGCACCTTGGCGCCCAGATGCCTGAGCGCCAGCGCGTCATAGCCCGTCAACGCCAGATAGCTCGTCGAGGCGAAGCCGAAGGCCAGGAAAATCTGGTCGGCGCTGGTGGCGCGAAACGCGCTCTCGAACTGGGCGAAGTCGATCTTCATCAGCGTGCGGCCGAAGATGATGATCGAGACGGAGACGATGATGAGGCTCGCCGCCACGCCGAGCCGGCGCAGCCAGACGCGATGCGTCTGCACCGCCTCGATGAGGCGGGCGAGCGATTTCCGGGACGCATCCTCGCCAGGGGCGCCTTTCAAGTCTTTGAGCGCCATCCCTGAGCGGAGTCCTCATCCTGCCGGAGCGGCGCTATAAAGGCGTCGCTCCGGCGGAGCAAGGCGGCCTTGGCCGCCGCGACTATTTCTTGACCAGCGAGCAGGTCGAATCGGAAAGCTTGCCATAGGCTTGCTCGCCCGACATCTTCTCGACGAGCTTGTAAAAATCCCACGGTCCCTTGGATTCGGCCGGCGTCTTGACCTGGTAGATGAACATCGAATGCTGCATCAGCCCATCGGCGCGGATGATGCCGTCGTCGGTGAACATATCGTCGATCTTGGCCTTGTGCAGTTCGGCCATCACCTTATCGGATTCCGTCGTGCCGGCCGCCTTGACGGCGTTGAGATAGGTCATGGTCGCCGAATAATAGGCGGCCTGGTTGTAGGTCGGCTCGACGCCGGTCTTGGCCATGAAGCGCTTGGCGAAGGCGCGGCTCTTATCGTTCATGTCCCAGTACCAGGCGGCGGTGAGATAGAGGCCCTGGGCGGTGTCGAGGCCGATGGCGTGGATGTCGGAGAGGAAGGCGAGCAAAGCCGCTGGCTTCATCTTGGCGGTGAGGCCGAATTCGTGCGCCGCCTTCAGCGAATTGACGAAATCGCCGCCGGCGTTGGCGAGGCCCAGCACCTGCGCGCCCGAGGATTGCGCCTGGAGCAGGTAGGAGGAGAAATCCGAGGTGGCGAGCGGCACCCGCACCGCGCCGATCACCGAGCCGCCGTTGGCCTTGACCACGCGCTCCGCCGATTGCTGCAACTGCGTGCCGAAGGCGTAATCGGCGGTGAGGAAGAACCAGCTCTTGCCGCCACCCTTGACGATTGTCGTCGCCGTGCCGTTGCCGAGCGCCGTCGTGTCGTAGGCGTAATGCACGGTATAGGCGTTGCAATCCTTGCCGGTCAGCGAGGCGCCGGCGGCGCCGATGGCGATGAAGGGAACCTTCTTCTCCTTGGCGACGGGCGCCATCGCCAGGCTGACGCCGGTGTTGGAGCCGCCGAGCACCATCGTCACGCCGTCGCGGTCCGCGAATTCGCGGAACGCCTCGGCGCCGCGATCGGGCTTGTTCTGGTGGTCGTAGGTCTTGATGTCGATCGGCTTGCCGAGCGCGGAGCCGCCGAAATCGGCGATCGCCATTTTGATCGCCTCGACCGCCTTGGGGCCGATCACGTCGGCGTAGACGCCGGACATGTCGTCGATGTCGCCGATGACGACTTTGTCGGTGGCCGCCTGGGCCGGAAGACTGGCGAGCGCGGCCGCCCAGGCCGCCGCCGTCGCCAACAAAAGATATTTTCGCATATTCACGCGCTCCCGAAGCAGTTTCCGTCCCCAGCCCGTTTTTCGCGGGCCTCGCTCGCTTCTAGCTTCTGCGAGCGCTGGGTCAATGTGACTTGCGGCCTAGAGGCGCGCAAGCCATGAGATGGATCAGCCGAGGGAGAGGAAAGCGGAAAAAATGGGCGACGCCTATAATCGGATCGCCGCGGGCGATGTCGGCCGGATCGCGGCGATCAGCGATGGGGTGTTCGCGGTCGCCGTCACGCTGCTGGTGCTGGACATCCATCCGCCCGAGCCGCGCGACGTCCATAGCGAGCGCGAACTCATGACCGCGCTGCTGGCGCTGGCGCCGCGCTGGCTGAGCTGGGGCTTGAGCGTCATGACGCTGGGCATATTCTGGGTCGGGCAGCAGACCCAGCTCAACCAGCTCGAACGC
>JAJYDD010000460.1 GCA_021777795.1 Pseudomonadota bacterium
TATGAATGTCTACGACGCCAATCTCACCCTCGGCGCCGTCGAGGACATCGCGGCCAGCGCCGGCGAGGCCTTCGCCATCGCGCCGGAGCGGCTCGCGGCGACCCTCGGCCCCTTCCGCGACGCCGCGCTCGGCCATCTGGCGACGGGGCTGGACCGGCGCGGGCGCGAATTCGTCACCCTGTATTTTGGCGTCGAGGCGCGCGCGGCATGAATCCGGAAACTGCGCTGGAGCGAGTCGGGGCGGGCGAGCGGCTCGCTGATTTCTGCTTGTGGGATTACGCGCCGCCGGCGCCGCCGCTCGGCAAATTGCGCTCGGCCAATCTCTTGTGGCGGGCCATCGCCTGCGCCGGCGGCGCGCCGCGTCTGGCGGCGGCGTGCGAGGCGCTGCGGCGTGCGCTGGGGCCCGGGCAGACCGTTTATGGCGTCAAATCCTTCGGCGGCCGCCTCGCCTTCGAGTTCTATTTCTACGATTACGCGCGGCTGGAGCGCAGCGTCTCCATTGCCCGCGTGCTGCGGGCGCTGGCGCCTCTGGCGTGCCCGCTGCCGCCGCCCGAGGGCAGGCCCTATTTCATGTTCTCCCTCGATCTCGACGAGGAGATCGCCAGCGGCCGCCGTCCGCTGGAGACGATCAACGTCTATATCGGCAATCCCGGCAGTTCGGTCTCCTCCGGCATCTGCTACGAGCAAAGCGCGGCCGGTTTCCGGCTCGCCAATTTCTATTTCTTCTTCGACGCCAAGAAGGAGATGGCCGACATCGTCGCCAAAGCCGCCTGTTCGGCGCATCACGATTTGCGCAGCTTCCCGCGCGCCACGGTGCTGCGCCCGGACCTGCTCGACTGCCAGGTGATCGTGGTCGCCAACAAAAAAACCAACGACGGCGTCTATTTCTCACGCCTGCGCGTCGATCCGTTCCTGGAATTCCTGCGCCGCGAGCGATTTCCCGCCGATCTCGTCGCCTTCGCGCAGCGCCATCGCGGCGAACTCGATCATCTGCTATACGATGTCGGGCTCGACTACACCGTCGACGGCGACGGGGCGCGGGTCATCAAGAGCGCATTCTATGGCCTCCTTTGAGCGAAAGCGGCAGCGGTTCGACAACGCCGATTATGTCTCGTTGACGATGGAGTTTCGCTGCAATCTCAAATGCGTGCATTGCATGATCGAGGGCTCGATGCATCGGCTCGCCCCCGAATCCGACGCGCGCTTCGCCCAGTTGCTCGATGAGAACCGCCGCGCGCGGCGGTGGAAAGGGCTCATTCTCACGGGTTCCGAGATCACGCTGCGGCGCGACCTGCCGGATCTGGCGCGCCGCGCCCGCGCCGCGGGCTTTGCCCATGTGCGCATCCAGACGCACGGCATGCAGCTCGCGAATCCGGCTTTCTGCGACAGGCTGGTGGAGGCCGGCATCGACGAATATTTCGTCAGCGTCGCCGGTTGCGACGCGCAAACCCACGATTCCATCACCACCGTGGCGGGCTCCTTCGACAAGACGCTCGCCGGCCTGGAAAATCTCGATCGCCTCGGCGTCGTCACGATGACCAACACCGTAGTGACAAAGCTCAGCTATGCGCTGTTGCCCGATATTGTCGAGCGGCTCGCGCATCTGCGCTCGCTGGCGCAGATGGAGTTCTGGGTCTATTGGCCGATGAGCGAGGACGACGACAAGGATCTGATCGCCGCGAACGCCGAGATCGCCCCATATCTGCGCCGGGCGATCGCGCGCGCGGGCGCGCTCGGGCGCGGCGTCGAGGTCAAGAACTTCCCGCAATGCATGCTCGGCGACGATGCGGGCGCGCTCGTCAACGCGCAGCCGCAATTGTTCATCGACCCCGCGTTCTGGCCGGAGTTCATGCGCAACGGCTTCTATCAATGCGTCTACCGCGACCGCTGCGCGTCGACGGAATGTCTGGGCCTGACGACCGCCTATATCGGCAAATTCGGCTACGACGAGGCGCGGCTGCGCCCGCTCGCAGCCCAAGCCCGCTGACGCCAGAGGCAAGAGCCCGCTAACGCCAGAGACAAGCTCGACGTAAGCCGAACCGCCAATCAGGCGTCGAACCAGCGCGCGGCGTCGGCGCCGAGGCGCTTCAGCGCGCCCAACCAGCCCGACGGCGCCGGCGCAGCCTCGACATTTGGGGCCGCCTGCGCGACCGCTTCACCGCGCAGCGCCGGGGTCGGGTCCACATGCAACACCGGCGCGCCGTGGAGAACAAAGCCGCCTTCCGCGTCATCGAACACCCAGGCCTGCGCTTCGTCTTGCGGCTGCGCGGCCCTGACGACGATTTCGCTGTCGATGAAGGCGCGGATCACGCCGCTCGCCCGCCCGACCGCAGCGGCGTCGCCGAAGCGCGCCGAGGGGTCGAAGCGGTAATCGCCGCTGGAGACCGCATCCGGGCTTGTCCACACATTCACCGCCATCACGGCGTCGCCTCCCCCGGTCAGCAAATCGGCGTCAGACTCATCGTCCGCTGCGGCCTCGACCGGGCCGGCGCCGGGCCCCGAGGACGCGGCCATCGTCACATAGGCCTGCGAATGGGATTGCACGGTCGATGGCGGCCCCACGGGATCGAGCGGCGGGAAAAGCGTGGCGTTATAATAGCTCGCCAGCGCGCCGGTGGCGCTCAGCGTCGCTGGCGGCAGATCCTCCAGCGTCGGCGGCAGGATCGCCGGCAGCGTCGCGACCTGTTCCAAGGTCACGACCACGCAGGCGATGCCGCTGGCAAGCTGGTTGACGAGATTGGGGCCGGCGACGGCGTCGCCGTTCTCGTAGCGCTCGAAGAACCAGAAGCTGCTGAGCGTCGCGCCGCTGATTTTGTTCTCGAACGGGTTGTCGCGTCCGAGGCTGTAGCTTTGCCCGTAGCCGAGGAAGCTCGAAACATCCCGGGGATTGAAGGACGCGCCGGCCAGCAATTCGGCCGAGCCGCCGTAGACGAGATCGACGTTGCGGCGAACTGTGATCGTGTCGTAGCCCGTCTGGATCCGGCTGTCGTCGGCGGCAAAGGTGAAGTTGGCGGCCGAGAAAACGTCGGCCTCGCTGAACTCTCCGAGATTGGCGTTGACCCCGTAAGCGCGCGCCGCCTGATTGACCGCCTGATCCGCGCCGTCCAGCAACGCATCCAGGGCGCAACTGACATTCCTCGCCGACTGACTCTCGCCGTTGAAAGCGTGCGGGCCGGCCACGATGTTGACCAGCACGGCGCTGTCGCCAATCACGATGTCGGCGCCTGTGGAGCCACCAGTTGCAATCGTATCGTTGCCTATATTGACCTGGATGCCGCCGCCGTATTCGAACAGCGAATCCGCCAGGCCGCACCACGGCGAGCGATAGGAGAAGTCGCAGCTCAACTCGCGCTGGAGCGAGCGGTTGAAATTGTTCTCCAACGCATCGAGCGTCTGATCGAGCGCGGAGAGCGTGCGGTTGGAGACGTCGTCCGCCCAGTAGAACGTGTTCGCGTCGACGCTGGGCAGGATGACATAGCCGACATCGCCGACGATGATGCTGTCGCCGCCGGAAGTCGCGTTGATCGTGTCGTTGGCCAGTTCTAGATTGGCGACGCCCGGCAGACACTGAACCTGCCAGCGCTGGTCGTAGAAACGATTGTCCCAGCCATAGCCGTGCTGCGCCGCCTCGCCCGGCGAGATCGCCGCGTAGCTGGCCAAGACGCCGGCGCCGAGCCGTTGCAGCGCCAACGAAGCGTCGTTGGCGACCTCCTCCATGTTGAGCATGTAGGTAT
>JAJYDD010000461.1 GCA_021777795.1 Pseudomonadota bacterium
AAGGCGACGCCGCTCATCACCTCGGCGGAGTTGGCGCGTCTCGAACAATTGCACGAGGAGTTAATCCTCGCCGAGAAAAGCGGCGATTCCGAGAAGGCGACGCTCGCCAATTTCCATTTCCATTTCCTAATCTACCGCGCTTCCCAGATGCAGGATCTCGTCACGATTCTGGAGAGCGTCTGGCTGCGCAACGGACCGTTGCTGAAGTATCTTTATCCTTATGCGCCACCAACTTATCCCGGCCAACATCAGCACCTCACGCTGATCGACGCATTGCGTCGTCGCGACGCCGTCGCCGCCCGCCAGGCGGTGCAGGACGACATGATCGAGGGCGGCGCGCGTCTGGTCGAACTGATGGGCAGGATCGAATCCGGCGAGGCGGCGGTCGTCGAGGGTCCCGATGGCGCCCCGCAACTCAGCTTTCGCGGCGCTACCAAGCGCAAGGGCGCGGTCAAGGAGTCGCAGGCTTGAGGCTCGCAATCGGCGCCGCTTGACGGATATATCATATACTATACAGTCGAGCCGTCGGAGGATCCCGCGATGAGCATTCAAGCGGAAACGGCGGACCAGAGGCTCAGGGCGCGCGCCCGGCGCGTCATTCCGGGCGGCATGTTCGGCCACATGCGCGCCGAAGGCCTGCCTGAGGGTTATCCGCAATTCTTCGAGCGCGGAGAAGGCTGCCATCTCTGGGACGTCGATGGCAGGCGCTACGTCGATTTCATGTGCAGTTGGGGCCCCAACATCCTCGGCCACCAGCATCCCCGCGTCACCGAAGCCGTGCAACGCCAGATGGCGGCGGGCGACTGCCTCAACGGACCCACCGAGCGCATGGTGGAACTGGCCGAACGGCTGGTCGGCTTGATCCCACATGCGGATTGGGCGCTGTTCAGCAAGAACGGAACCGACGCCACCACGACCTGTGTTACGCTGACGCGCGCCGCAACCGGGCGCCGCAAGATCGTGGCGGCGCGCGGCGCCTACCACGGCGCCGTTCCCTGGTGTACGCCCTACCCGCTCGGCGTGACTGCGGAGGATCGCGCGCATCTGATCGAATACGTCTACAACGATGTCCGCAGTCTTCAGGCGGCGGTCGAGACCGCTGGCGACGATCTGGCCGGCGTCATCGTCTCGGCGTTCCGCCACGACTACGGGTTCGACCAGGAATTGCCGAACGCGGATTTCGCCCGGCAAGCGCGCGCGCTCTGCGACGAGACGGGGGCGGCGCTCATCCTCGACGACGTGCGCGCCGGCTTCCGGCTGACCTTGCGCGGCAGTTGGGACCTGATCGGCGTGCAACCCGACCTCAGCGCCTGGAGCAAGGCGATCGCCAACGGCTACGCCCTGGCCGCCGTGACAGGCGCCGAACATCTCCGCGATGCAGCCGCGCGGTTGTTCGTCACCGGCTCGTTCTGGTGCGGCGCCGTTGCGATGGCCGCGGCGATTGCGACGCTCGACGAACTCGAACGGATCGACGGCCCGGGGATCATGCGCGACCTCGGCCAGCGGTTCCGCGACGGGATCGCCGCACAAGCTGCGGCCGCAGGGGTTGGCGTGCGCCAGAGCGGGCCGCCGCAGATGCCCGCCATCCTGTTCGACGACGACGCCGATTTCGCCAAGGGCGAACGCTTCTGCATCGAGGCGTTGAAGCGCGGCGTCTATCTCCATCCGCGCCACAACATGTTTCTGTCGGCCGCCCACACGCCCGCCGACATCGATTTTGCTCTGGAAGCGACGCGCGCCGCCTTCGCCGCCGTGGCGAAGGCTTAGTGGTCCGATTCTTGAATAGATATATCGTATACTTTCGTGAAGCGGCGAGCGTGGGCTTCCGAGAGCCTTGAAGCGAGAAACCCAGCCGAAAGGTAGCCCGATGACCATTCTGGGACGCAGGGAATTTACGCGCGGGGCGCTGGCGATAGGCGCGCTCGCCTGGCTGCCGGCCAGGGCGGCGTGGGCCGATCCGAAAAAGGGCGGGGTGCTCGCTTACGCTACAGTGTCCGGCCCCGGCGCGCTCGATCCGCATGTTTCCTCAAGCGCGGTCGAACTCGAAGTCATCCACAATGTCTTCGAATCGCTGGTCACGCTCGACAACCAGAATGCAACCAAACCGATGCTCGCCGCGAGCGCCGCCACCTCGGCCGATTTCAGAACCTACACCTTCACGCTTCGCAAGGGTGTGAAATTCCACGACGGCGCCGAGATGACCTCCGCCGACGTGCAGGCCTCGATGGAGCGCTATGCGAGGGTCAGCCCCAACAAGAGCAATCTGGCGGGCGTCGACCGCTACGAAACGCCGGACCCCTACACGTTCGTCATCCATCTCAAGGAGCCGAACGTCGTGCTGCTCGACGTGATGAAGGCGCCGATCTTTCCGTTCATGATCCTTCCCGCCTCCCAGAAGGACAAGCCCGCGCGCGGCGTCGATGTCATCGGCACCGGCCCGTTCCGCCTCGGCGAATGGGTGAAGGACAGCCATCTCGTCATCAAGCGTTTCGACGATTATTCGCCCGACCTCACTTCGCCCGGGCGGGACGGCTACGCCGGCCGCAAGACGGTCTATCTCGACGCCGTCAATTATCGCTTCATGCCGGAGGCGACGACGCGCATCGCCGCTTTGGAGGCCGGCGAGGCGCAACTGGCCGGCAGCATTCCCTTCGAACTGCGCGGGCAGATCGAAGCGCGGCCGGAACTCGCGATCCGCGAGATTTTTCCGCTCGGCGGCACGTACATCATTGTCAATTCGCAATACGGTCTCACCGCCAACCGCGCCATCCGCGAGGCGATCGCGGCGGCGATCGACGTCAGTGAAATTTCCGATGCGGTGGGCGGGATCAACAAGCCCAATCCCTGGATGTCCTATCCCAACACGCCTTATTATCCCGGCGCTGAGACGCCCGCGCCCTGGTACGATCAGAAGAACCCCGCCAAGGCCAAGGATATGCTGCACAAGGCCGGCTACAATAACGAGAAGATCATCATCGAGACGAACAGCAACTACCAGTGGATGCGCACCACCATGCTGGTCGTCGCCGAACAGCTCAAGGCCGCGGGCGCAAACGTCGAAGTGCGCATCGTCGATTGGACGACCAACGCCTCCAACATGCAGCAGGGGACGGGCGAGTGGAACCTGTCGACCACGTTGTTCGGGCCCGAGCACATTCTGGGCCCGCAGCAATGGCGACCGCTGATCTACGCCTTTCCGCACATCAAGGGGAATGACGCGCTCGACGCCGACTACAAAGCTTTCTTCGCCGAACCCGATCTCGCCAAGCGACGCGCGATCTGGGTCAAAATCCAAAGGGAAGTTCTCGGCGGCGGCTATATGATCAAGATCGCCGACACCGGGCGCCTGACGGGTTATGCCAAGAAACTGAAAGGCCAGTCCGACTATGCGGGCATATTGCAGCTCTGGGATCTCTGGCTCGCATAGAATGAGGGCGCTCGCCATCGGATCGCATAAGGCGTCGTCAGCAGGCGGGGGCGGAACATGCTGCGGCTGATTGCAAACCGGGTCTTGCAGGCGGTTCCGGTGATCCTGGTTGTGTCGGTGCTGGCGTTCCTGCTTATCAACCTGTTGCCCGGCGACCCGGCGGTTCTGATCGCCGGCGATCAGGCGTCGCCCGCCGCGATCGCCGCCGTGCGCCACAACCTCGGCCTCGACCGGCCGCTCATCGAGCAACTCGGCATCTGGTTCGTGCATCTGCTGCACGGCAATTTCGGCATGTCG
>JAJYDD010000462.1 GCA_021777795.1 Pseudomonadota bacterium
GTAATTCGGGCGTCCAGGCGCGAGGCTGCGGCCTCGCGCGAGGAAAGCCGCGCCGGCCATCTCCGGCGCGGCTTTTTCATGCGACGGGCGAAAGGGACAGCGCCGCGCGCCGCAAACGCAAAAAAAAGGCGGAGCGCACGCTCCGCCTTCGATGTTCCAGGGCTGTCAGAGTTTGGCGTCAGTCCTCGCCGCCCGGGCGCTTCAGGCAATAGCCGAGGAAGCGCTTGGAATCGATGGGGTCGTAGCCGAGGCGGTGCTTGAGCTTCTTGCGCAGCTTGCTGATGTGGCTCTCGACTACGTTCTCGTCGACGTCCTCGTCGAAAATGCCGTAGACGGCGTTGAAGATCTGGGTTTTCGACAGTCGCCGGCCACGGTTGCGCACCAGACATTCGAGGATGCGGCGCTCGCGGCGCGGCAGCGGCAACGGCTCGCCGCCGATCTCGACCTCGCGGCCGTCGAAATAGACGGTGACGTCGCCGATCGAGGCGTCGCGGTTTTCGGCGACGGAGCGGCGCGCGATGGCGCCGACGCGGGCGAGGATTTCGCGCACATGCACGGGCTTGCGCACCACATCGTCGACGCCGGCGGCGAACAGGCCCAGCGTATCGTCGAGCGAGGGACGCTCGCGCAGGCACAGCACCGGCGCCTTGGAACGCTCGCGGATCAGGCGCGGGAAGTGCTCGCGGCCAATGCATTCCCCGATCAGGAACGCCTCGACCGCCTCCACGTCGCTCTCGCTGGCTTTTTCCAGCCAATCGCCGAACTCCAGCGGATCGATGCCGGTCGTGGTGACGCCCTCCCGGTCGAAGCTGGAGGCGTATCCGCCGGTCACGATGTTCCGATCGTCCACAATGATATACATATCATCCCCGCTTTATTAATCTCGCCTCGACATGGCTCGGTTGACGCAGACGCGCGGCAGGCCCCCGGGGTCGGCGCGCTCCCTGCGCGGGCTGTCGCCCGCGCCGGGAATTCTCGTGGACCCGCCACAACTTGGCGGGTTGTGCAACTCAAGGTTGTCAAGATCGGTTTATGCGCGTTATGGTTAACAAACTCATAAGCGCGGGCCATGCCGGCATGGGGAATGCTAATGACGCTGCGGCAGTCCGGTGCGACGTTAACCTCACGTCAACCCTAGGCTCCGCTTAACAGGACCGGTCGAATCGCGGCGGAGCCTTTCCGGGCGAAGCCTCAGTTTCGGCCGATTTGCGGGGCAAGGCGCCACGACCGCCCGAATTCGCCGCGCTTTCCCAGCTTGACGAGGCCCGCCAGCCCATGCCCGACGCTCCCGCCGACGCTTCGCTGCTACAGATGTTTTGGACGGCGCATGTCGTCGTTAAAATCGTGATGCTTGGCCTGCTCAGCGCCTCGTTCTGGGGCTGGGTCATCATCGTCGACAAGGTGATCCTGTTCCGCCGCTTTCGCAGGGAGATGGACGCCTTCGAGCAGACCTTCTGGTCCGGCCACAGCCTGGAGGAGCTTTACGCTTCGCTGCTTCAGAAGCCGGTGTCGGGCGCCTCGGCGCTGTTCGTGGCGGCGATGCGGGAGTGGAAACGCTCGTTCCAGAACGCTTCCGGCTCGTTTCGCGGCCTGCATGCGCGCATCGACAAGGTGCTGGACGTCTCGATCGCCCGCGAGGTCGAGCGGCTGGAATCGAGCCTCCTGTTCCTGGCCACGGTGGCTTCGGCCGGGCCGTTCGTCGGCCTGTTCGGCACGGTCTGGGGCATCATGACCTCGTTCCGCTCGATCGCGGCCTCGAAGAATACCTCGCTCGCCGTCGTCGCGCCGGGCATCGCCGAGGCGCTGCTGGCCACCGCGATCGGCCTGTTCGCCGCGATTCCGGCGCTCATCGCCTATAACAAGCTGCAAGGCGACGTCGCCCGCGCGCAGGCGCGGCTCGAAAGCTTCGCCGACGAATTCTCCTCCATCCTGTCGCGCCAGATCGATCAGCATCTGCCCGGCGAGCGAGCGGCCTGATGGGCGGTTCCGTAGGAGGCTCGCGCAAGAGCGGTCGCGGGCGGCGCGGCGTGCCACGCTACGGCGCGATGGCCGACATCAACATGACGCCGTTCATTGACGTGATGCTGGTGCTGCTCATCATCTTCATGGTCGCCGCGCCGCTGCTGACCAACGGCGTCACCGTCGATCTGCCGAAATCCTCCGCCGGCGCGCTCAACGTCGACCAGAAGCCGATCAGCCTCTCCATCGACGAGAAGGGGCAGATATTCCTGATGGATCAGCCGGTCGCCGACGGCGACGTCATCAGCCGCCTGCAATCGCTGGCCAAGAACGGCACGGATACGCGCATCTTCCTGCGCGCCTCCAAGGAAGTGCCCTACGGGCGCGTCGCCGGGATCATGGGAGAGATCACGACCGCGGGCTACAAGAAGGTCGCGCTGGTCACCGATCCCGATTCCAAGTGAGGCGAGGGGTTCGGCGTTGGAAGAGGGATCGCAAAGGACGGGGCTGATCGTCTCCGGCGCGATGCATCTGGCGCTGCTGGCGATCCTCGTCTTTGGTTTCTCGCACGCGCCGCGCTTCGACGACGCCGCCGAATCGATCCCCGTCGAGACGGTCTCCACCGCCCAACTGAATGAGATCATGGAGGGCGAGAAGACCGCCAAACCGTCTGCCGCCAAACCCGCGCCGGCGCCGCCGAAGGCCGAACCCGTGCCGCTGCCGCCGACCCCGCCGGCGCCCGAACCGCCCAAACCTCCGCCGCCGGAACCGCCGACGCCTCCGGAGCCTCCCAAGCCCGAGCCTCCCAAGCCCGAGCCGCCGCCGCCGGAGCCGCCGACGCGGCCCGAGCCGCCCAAGCCCGAGCCCGAGCCGCCCAAACCGCCCAAGCCGCAGGCCGAGGACGCGCCGCGCCCGCCCGAGCGGTCGCGTCCCAAGCCGGTCGAGACGCCGCGCCCGCCCGAGCGGCCGCGCCGCGCCGAGCAGGCGGCCAAGCCCGACAAGTTCCGTCCCGACGAGATCGCCAAGGCGCTGGCGCGCGACAAGCCGCAGAATAAGCCGCGCCAGAACACCTTCGATCCCAAGGCGATCGCCAAGCTGATCGGGCAGTCGAAGGTCGCCGACGCCGAGCCGAACGCGGCCCCGCGCCAGGGCCTCGCCAATCGCCACTCGGCGCAGATGTCGGTGAGCCTGGAGAATGCGCTGAACGAATGGTTTAGAGATTCTTATAAGAATTGCTGGAATCTGCCGCCGACCGTTCCGACAGGCGAAACCTATGTGTTCGACGTGCGCGTGACCTTCAACGCCGACGGGTCGCTGGCCGCCCGGCCGGTGATGCTGAACCCGCCGCACGACCCGCAATGGCGGGCGCACGCCGACAGCGTGATGCGCGCGGTGATGCGCTGCAATCCCCTGCATATCCCGGCGCAATATGCGCCTTACTTCGATCAGTGGCGGACGAAGATCGTCCACTTTGATCCTTCGAGCGCGGACGGCTGATGGCGAAATCCCCGAAATCCCCGAAGACCGCGAGCGCCCCGAAAGCGCGCAAGCCCGCGCGCGCGGTCTCGCTGAATCCGGCGCTGCGCATGACGGCGCTGCGCGTCGGCGGCGCCGTGGCGCTCATCGGCGTCGCCGTCGGGCTCTACGCCTATCACGGCCGCCACGCCGAGGTCGCCAGCCGTCACGATGCGCGGCCCGTCGTCGCCGAGGTCGCCCGCGCCGCGCCGGCGCCCCGCGCCGCCGCGCCCGC
>JAJYDD010000463.1 GCA_021777795.1 Pseudomonadota bacterium
GAACGCAAGAGGCCTGGCAGGCCTTACGCCTTGGCGATCCGCGCCGGCGAGGTCGCGCGCGGATCCTCGCCGATCAACCGGGCGAGCCATCCGAACCGGCTCATCGCCACCGCCAGGGCCAGCGACAGAGGCAAGGCGACCGCAAAGACGAAGGACGCTTTTACGATCGCCGGCAGTGGCGCGTCGAGCATGAGATATTGCATCCACACCAGCGGCGCGTAGTGCAATATGAATATGCCCAGGGCGTTGCGCGACAGCGGCTCCAGCCAGCGGATGCGCTGCGCCAGGAAGCGCGTCGAAATCGCCATCAACAGCATCACGCCCGCGACGCTCGCGCCGACATAGGCGAGCGCGGAGAGCGCGCGCATCGGCATAGGCGCGAAGGCCGGGGCGTTCAGCGTAACGCCGGTCAGCCCCATCCAGGTGAAAAGCGTCGCCGCAGACAGCGCGCCGAGACGGCGCCAGTTGCGGGCAAGCGCGCCGTCGGGCGCCAGCAGGCCCTCGCCAAGGCCCGCCGCCCCGACCGAGGCGCCCGCGAAGAAATAGACGAGATAGAGCAGCGGCCGCGAGAGCTGCACGGAGAAAGGCCCGCGCTCGAGCCAGGGGAACGGCCCAAAGATGAGCGCCAGCGGCACGTAAGCCAGAGTCGCCGCCGCCGCCAGCGTCAGCAGAAAGCGCTGCGGGCGCAGTCGCGCGCCGGCGGCGATGCGGCCCAGCGCATCGAGCGTCGCCGGCGCCGCAGCGTAAAGGGCGCCGGCTGCGATGGAGATGGCGAGCAGCAGCCACAGGAACCACGCCGGCCCGTTCGGCAGGAACGGCAGGCTGCGATAGGCGCCGATATAGTCGGCTATGCTCGCATGCGGGTGCAACCCGTGGAACACCGGATAGAGGGCGAGGGGCGCCACGGCCAGCACGCTGAACAGGAAGGGCAGGGCGAGCCGCAGCACCCGGTCGGCGAGGAAGCGCGCCGCGCCCTTGCGGCGCAGACTGCCGGGGACGAACAGGCCCGAGAGGAAGAACATCAGCGCCATCACATGCACGTCCTCCCACGCGCAATAGAGATCGAAGCCATAGAAGCGTCGGGAATCGACGACGGGGAAGGCGAGCCACTGGAACGGAGGTTGGGTGAAATGGGCGGCCGGACCCGCCGTCGAGCCGAGATAAGCGAGGCTGGCGTGGAACGAGACCAGAATGAGGATGAACACGCCGCGCAGATTGGCGACGGCGAGGCTCGTGTGCGCGTATGCGGCGGGGCTCGCCGTCTTAACCCCCGTCGCCAATGGCATCGCTGTCCCCCGGTTGTCCCCTAGACCGCGTTTAACCACGCCTTTGCGCAAATTGAAGCGCGCCTTCGCCGCCGCCCCGTTGACGGGGCGCCCGGCGCCATCGCATGTCGCTGGCCTCACGGAGGTTCGGCCATGCCCCTGCGACTCGCCATCGTCAATAAAGCTTACTCCTCTTGGTCGCTGCGGCCCTGGCTGCTGTTGACCCATTTTGGCGTTCCCTTTGAGGAGACCGTTATCGCTATGGGGCGCCCGGAAACGCGCTCCGAGATCCTAAACGTCTCACCAACCGGAAAGTGCCCTGCGCTGCGCGATGGCGAGATCGTTGTCTTCGAATCGCTAGCCATTATCGAATATATCGCGGAAAATTTTCCGCATCTGCCGATCTGGCCGCGCGACAAGCCGGCGCGGGCGCTGGCGCGATCGCTCAGCAGCGAAATGCACGGCGGCTTCCTCGCGCTGCGCAACCATTGCCCGACCCAGTTCCTTCGCCCGGTGCGCAAAATCGCGCTCACGCCCGAGGTCGAGAGCGATGTGGCGCGCATCGAGGCGGCCTGGGCGGACGCGCGGGCGCGCTACGGCGCCGGCGGCCCGTTCCTGTTTGGCGAATTCAGCGCCGCGGATGCGATGTTCGCGCCGGTCGTCAATCGCTTCCACACCTACGACATCCCCGTTAGCCCGCCGACGCGCCGCTATATGGACACGATCATGGCGCTGCCGGCCTGGAAGGCCTGGATCACGGGGGCGCAGCAGGAACCGTGGCGCATCGCCAGCTATGACGTTGTTTGAGGATGCGGGCGCTGTTGCGAAGGCCTTGCGCCACAGCAACGCTGCAGAAGTTGCTTGCGGCCCGCGCGGCCGAGAAAGCTCTTTCCCAGCAACTCGTCACCAACGGCGAATGTCGCAAGCCCAGCGAATCGTCAAAAGCGGTCGTTGCCGGAAAGAGAGGCGGGCGCCGCGCGCCTGCGGCCCGGCAAATCCGCGTAGGAAATGATGGAGGGTTGCGTTGCGAAATCGCGAGCATGTTTCGTCACGATTAGCAACCCCGCCCTCGGCGTCAACTTTTAAGAAGTACATATGAATAAAACATCTAATACGTAACGTAATATTACCTAAGATTCTAGCAGAGTTGCGATAATGATTCGGCAATTTGATTACTTTTTGAAGGCAACATGAAAGCAACAAGGTGACCTTATGACGACAATTCGCCTGCCGCCGAGAACCCAATCCGCCGCCGACGCCGAAAATTCCGCGCGTTGGCGCACCGCGCTCGACGAACTCGCCGACCGCCGCGCCGCGGTCGCGGAGGGCGGCGGGGCCGGCGCGCGCGCCCGTCACCTCGGGCGCGGCAAGCTGATGGCGCGCGAGCGGGTGGCGCGGCTCCTCGATCCGGGCTCGCCGTTCCTGGAGATCGGCGCGCTCGCGGCCTTCGGCATGTACGAAGGCGACGTGCACGGCGCGGGGCTTGTCGCCGGGATCGGCCGCGTGTCAGGCCGCGAGGCGATGATCCTGGCCAACGATCCCACCATCAAGGGCGGCGCCTATTATCCGATGACGGTCAAGAAGCACCTGCGCGCCCAGGAGATCGCCGCCGAGAACCATCTGCCCTGCGTCTATCTTGTCGATTCCGGCGGGGCCAACCTGCCGCATCAGGCGGAGGTCTTTCCCGACCGCGAGCATTTCGGCCGCATCTTCTACAATCAGGCGCGCATGTCCTCGGCCGGCGTCCCGCAGGTCGCGGTGGTGATGGGCTCCTGCACCGCCGGCGGCGCCTATGTGCCGGCGATGTCGGACGAGACCATCATCGTCCAGAACCAGGGCACGATTTTCCTAGGCGGCCCGCCGCTGGTGAAGGCCGCCACCGGCGAGACGGTGAGCGCCGAGGACCTCGGCGGCGGCGATCTGCACACCCGCGTCTCCGGCGTCGCCGACGCGCTCGCCCGCGACGACGGCCACGCGCTGGAACTCGCCCGCCGCGCCGTCGCCAATCTCGGCGCCCGGCCGAAGACCCGCATCGACGTCGTGGCGCCGCGCGAGCCGCTCTATCCGGCCGAGGAACTGACCGACGTCGTGCCGATGGATCTGCGCCGGCAATACGACGTGCGCGAGATCCTCGCCCGCCTCCTCGACGGCTCCGAGTTCGACGAGTTCAAGGCCCGCTACGCAACGACGCTGGTCACCGGCTTCGGCCGGCTCAACGGCATGTTGATCGGAATCGTCGCCAACAATGGCGTGTTGTTCTCCGAGAGCGCGCTGAAGGGCGCGCATTTCATCGAGCTTTGCGCGCAACGTGGGATTCCGCTGCTGTTCCTGCAAAACATCTCCGGCTTCATGGTCGGCCAGAAATACGAGGCCGGCGGCATCGCCAAGGACGGCGCGAAACTCGTGACCGCCGTCGCCTGCGCGCGCGTGCCTGAGATCACG
>JAJYDD010000464.1 GCA_021777795.1 Pseudomonadota bacterium
AAAGAAAAAAGCCCGAGGCTCTCGCCCCGGGCTTCTCAGATTAGATCAGATCAGCCGATCAGAACGAGCGGGTGATCATCAGGCGGGTTTCGAAGCCGTCGGCCCGGCCCTGCCAGTTGGCGTTCGAGAGCTGGCCACCCGAACCGGGGATGACAGCACTTCTCCGGAAGCCACCTGGCTGCGAGTTGGTCGTGTCCTGGTAGAAC
Source organism: Pseudomonadota bacterium (assembly GCA_021777795.1). Taxonomy (GTDB): domain Bacteria; phylum Pseudomonadota; class Alphaproteobacteria; order Rhizobiales; family Beijerinckiaceae; genus Roseiarcus. The sequence continues at coordinate 207 of JAJYDD010000464.1, forward strand.
AGTTCGAGCGCGAAATCGAGGTTCTTGACGGGATCCCAGTGGCCGACGCCGCCGATCAGGAAGCTCTTCGAGTCGAACAGCGGGGAAGCGGGGCCCTGCCCGGACCAGTTAACCTCGCCATACGAACCTTCGAGCTGCAAGGTAATCTGCGGATTGACGACGATCTGGCCGTAACCCGAAATCGACCACGCTTCCGGCGTCGCCCAGGTGCCGGAGCGGGGGCCGTTGTAGAAGGCGTCGCCGATGGCCATGGCCTGGCCATTACCGCCAACTGCGCCGTTCTCACCCCACATCGCGTCCGGAATGCCCGAGTACCAGATCGCGTTGCGCGACCAAGCGCCCGTCACGCCAACAGTCGCGCCCGCGATGGCCGGAATGTTGAACTGCACGCCGGCGTCGATGGCGTAGCCCCACTTGTCGAGCTGAGCGCCGTCGCCAAGCGCGCTGGTGGCGCGGATGTTGTGCGCAACGCCCGACACCTGCGCCATGCCCCAAGCCTGATGAACGCTCAAAGCGGCCACAAGGTCAGGAACGCGCATGCCGTTCTCGGTCGCCGAACCCAGGTAGCCCTGATAGGTGCCGGGATCGACATTGATGCCCGCAACCTGCGGCGCATAGGGGTTTTCCACCGACACCGTCGCCGCGAAGCCGCCGCCGAAGCTGGCGGTATAGGCGATCAACTCAGGCTGAGCGTAACCCTTGCGGTCGGGGGAGAAGAAGTTGGCGTAGCCGTAACCACCGCCGGTGAACGAGAAGAACGAAGGCGCCTTACCAGCCGTCAGGCCGGCCCAGGTCAGGTAAGCTTCGTTGAGGCCGCCGTCCGAACCGCCCTGCAGGTTGTCATAGCCGCCGCCCGCGTTGAACTGATACTCGCCGTGACCGACCAACGGGCCGTAGGCCGTGTTGGACACCGTGTCGAGGGTCAGGTTGTAGCGGGTGGAGTACCCGATCGAGTCGCGCGTGGCGTTGCCGGTGTTCGAGTACGGGGGAGCGCCCGTGCCCTTGCTGTTGCCCACATGGTTGTAGACGTTGTCCACCTTGTATTGCGTGCGGGTGAAGGTGTCGTAGCCGTAACCCTGGCTGAGATTGCCACCTTCGATCTGGGCGGTGATGTAACCGGAGATCTTGATGCAGGTGTCGGAGCCGGGCAGGACGAAGCCGACGACCGGCGCGCCGGCGACAGTGATCGAGCAAATCCGGACGTATTCGGCAGCCACCGGGCCCTTGCGGGTCGGCAGGTCGGCAGCTTGGGCGGACGCGACGGCGACGACGCCGGCAGCCGATCCCAGAAGTAGGCTCTTGATGAGCGTCATTTGTGAACCTCCAAAATCTATTCCGATGGGACCGAGTCTTTTGCTCCCACCCCCCGCCCGGATATTTTCCGAACCGAAGAGCGACCCTCTTTCCCGATGACTTCGAACCTTGCCGCCTTCCGAGGTACCCCCCCGAGCCCAGCGTCTCCGTCCGACTCGCGCCCGGGATGCCCCGTTCACGAAACAAACATACCCAAGAGCCCTGCGCATCGAAACGGAAATCGTGACACTTGCCACGGTGGCGACACCTTTCGTCATGCGATGTTGCACGAATGTCACGATTCCGCCCGGGCCAAAGGTTCTTCGTAAACAAAGCCGTTCGCCTAGGGTCGCAGTTTCATCCGCGCTTAACCGTGAGGCCCCGGAATCCGGGCGCATGCGCGCTCGGGCGGCGCGGAATCATCAATTTGTGGAGCTTTGGCCGACTTCGAGCGGGAGGATTCGCGGTCGGGCGCGAGAGGGCGGCCCGAATGCCGGGCGCGATACCAAGTCGCAAAGAGAATGATTCATGAGCGCGTGGGGTTCGTCATGCCCGGGCTTTTCCCGGGCCTCCACTCCGCAGCGAGATCGGATCGCTTAAGGTGTTGCGCTTCCGATGGAGTTTTCTTCTCAACAGGGAAGGATGGCGGAGCGGCGTGGATGGCCGGGACAAGCCCGGCCATGACGGCAAGCGCGAATTGCGGCGAACCGGCTCCGATCCTAGCCTTCCGCTTCCTCGCCCTCGGGCTCGGAGATGCGCTCCACCGCGACGACGCGCTCGCGCTCGGCGGTGTTGAACACGATGACGCCCTGCGTCCCGCGCCCGGCGACGCGGATGCCGTCGACCGGGCAGCGGATGAGCTGGCCGCCGTCGGTGACCAGCATCACCTCGTCGTCGTTCTCGACCGGGAAGGAGGCGATCAACCGGCCGTTGCGGGCGTTGACGGTCATCGCCACGATGCCCTTGCCGCCGCGCCCGGTGGCCCGATACTCGAACGAAGACGTGCGCTTGCCATAGCCGTTCTCGGAGATCGTCAGCACGAATTGCTCGGCGCCGGACATGGCGTTGAGCCGCTCTTGCGAGATCGCCGCGTCGCTCGCCGGCTCCGCCTCGCCCTCCTCGGCCGGCTCGCCGGCGACCGCGCGCCGCCACTTGAGATAGGCGGCGCGCTCATCGGCCGTCGCGTCGAACTGATTGATGATCGCCAGCGAAATGACGCTGTCGTCCTTCTCCAGCGCGACGCCGCGCACGCCCATCGAATCGCGGCCCTTGAACACCCTGACTTCATCGACGGCGAAGCGGATGCACTGGCCGGCGGCGGTGGTCAGCAGCACGTCTTGAGTTTCGTGGCAGACGGCGACATCGACGATGCCCTCGCCCTCCTCCAGCTTCATCGCGATCTTGCCGGCGCGGTTGACCTGGGCGAAATCGGACAGCTTGTTGCGGCGCACCGTGCCGCCGGTGGTGGCGAACATCACGTCGAGCTGGTCCCAGCTCGCCTCGTCCTCCGGCAAAGGCATGATGGTGGTGATGCGCTCGCCCTGTTCCAGCGGCAGCAGATTGACCAGCGCCTTGCCGCGCGCCTGTGGCGCGGCGAGCGGCAGCCGCCACACCTTCTCCTTGTAAACCTGACCCTTGGACGAAAAATACAATATCGGCGTATGGGTGGAGGCGACGAACAGCCGGGCGACGAAATCTTCCTCGCGCGTGGCCATGCCGGAGCGGCCCTTGCCGCCACGACGTTGCGCCCGATACGTCGAGAGCGGCACGCGCTTGATATAGCCGGCGTGGCTGACCAGCACGACCATATCCTCGCGCTGGATCAGATCCTCGTCGTCCATGTCGGCTTCCGACTCGACGATCTCGGTGCGGCGCGGATTGCCGAAGGCGGTCTTCACGGCGATGAGTTCGTCGCGGATGATCTGCTGCATGCGCGCCCGCGAGGACAATATTTCCAGGTAATCCTTGATCTCGACGGCGAGCTTGTTCAGCGCCTCGGCGATCTCCTCGCGCCCCAAGGCGGTGAGGCGGGCGAGGCGCAGTTCCAGGATGGCGCGCGCCTGCGTCTCGGAGAGCTTGATCGTGCCGTCCTCGCGCAAAACGTGGCGGGGATCGGCAATGAGGGCGACGAGCGGCGCCATGTCGCGCGCCGGCCACTCCCTGGCCATCAAAGCCTCCCGCGCCGCCCCCTGGTCAGGCGAGGTG
>JAJYDD010000465.1 GCA_021777795.1 Pseudomonadota bacterium
CGGATGCGTCCGGACACGTAATCTAGCACGTTTTTCCTAATTTTCACGCTTTGGACGCCCTCAGAAACGCTTTTGCCGTTATTTTATTCCTTTTGCAGTTCTGATGAAAAAAACTGCAAATCTACTCCGATATTGCTTTGCAGCAAAAACGCCCACCCCGCCCCGTGGTTCCCCAAGCGAAGGTTCGCGCCGCCAACATGGCACGCTGCGTGCTAAGCCTGAGACGATCCGAGGGCGACCGGATCCCGGCGCAGCGTCTTGGCCCCGCCGGGCGTGGTCAACAACGAGAGAACGCGATGACGAAGTACAAGTTGGAATATATTTGGCTCGACGGTTACAAGCCGGTGCCGAGCCTGCGCGGCAAGACGCAGATTAAGGAATTCGACGCTTTCCCGAAGCTTGAGGAGCTTCCGCTGTGGGGCTTCGACGGCTCGTCGACCGAGCAGGCCGAGGGCCATTCCTCCGATTGCGTGCTGAAGCCGGTCGCCGTGTTCCCCGACGGCGCGCGCACCAACGGCGCGCTGGTCATGTGCGAAGTGATGATGCCCGACGGCAAGACGCCGCATGTCTCCAACAAGCGCGCCACCATCCTTGATGATTCCGGCGCCTGGTTCGGCTTCGAGCAGGAATATTTCTTCTACAAGGACGGCCGCCCGCTAGGCTTCCCGGCTGAAGGCTATCCCGCGCCGCAGGGGCCCTATTACACCGGCGTCGGCTACAAGAACGTCGGCTCGATCGCGCGCGAGCTGGTCGAAAAGCACCTCGACCTCTGCCTGTTCGCCGGCATCAACCATGAGGGCATCAACGCCGAAGTGGCCAAGGGCCAGTGGGAATTCCAGATTTTCGGCAAGGGCTCGAAGACCGCCGCCGACCAGATGTGGATGGCCCGCTACCTGATGATGCGCCTGTGCGAGAGCTACGGCGTCGACATCGAATGGCATTGCAAGCCGCTCGGCGACACCGATTGGAACGGCTCGGGCATGCACTGCAACTTCTCGACCGAATATATGCGCACCGTCGGCGGCAAGGAATATTTCGAGGCCCTGATGGCCGCCTTCGACAAGAACATCATGGACCACATCGCCGTCTATGGCCCCGATAACGACAAGCGTCTGACCGGCAAGCACGAAACCGCGCCGTGGAACAAGTTCTCCTATGGCGTGGCCGACCGCGGCGCCTCGATCCGCGTGCCGCATTCCTTCGTCAATAACGGCTACAAGGGTTATCTCGAAGACCGCCGCCCGAACTCCATGGGCGACCCCTACCAGATCGCCTCGCAGATCCTGAAGACGATCTCGGAAGTATCGACCGCCAAGGCGGCGGCGGCTTAAGGGATTAAGGTTTGATTAACGGCGCGGCGCGTGGCGACACGCGCCGCGCCTATTTTTTGCGCAGCCGCTTACGGATTGGTCAGGGCGGCGCGAATTTTGGCGGCGATCGGCTCCAACTCGGCGGCGGGCGCGATGGGGCCGCCCGGCGGTTTGAGCGTCACGCCGTCGAAGCAGGGAATGACGTGGAAATGCAGGTGATAGACCACCTGCCCGCTCGCTGGCTCGCTGAATTGCGCCACGGTCACTCCGTCGGCCCCGAGCCCGGCCTTGGCGGCGACGGCCAGCTTCTTGACTGCCGGCATCATCGCGGCGAGCGCCTCGGCCTCGATGTCGAGAATGTTGCGTGCCGGCGTCTTGGGGATCACCAGCAGGTGCCCCGGCCCGCGCGGCATGATGTCCATGAAGGCGAAGGCTGCCTCGTCCTCGTAGAGCTTCACGCAAGGCGCTTCGCCGCGCAGGATCTTGGCGAAAATGTTCTGGCTGTCATAGGCGGCGGTCATGCGGTCTCCTCGTTCAAGCGCCCGAGAATCCGTCAAGCCGCCGCCGCGCGCAAGTGCCCGGCTATTCCGCCGCCCGCACCCCCTCGGTCGGCCGCTCCAACGCCGGGTTGTGACCCATGACGTAGACGATGATCGCGCCGACCACCGCGCTGGCCGCCAGAAACACCAGACTGGCGAATTCGCCGTTGTGCTGCTTGAGGTAGCCGAACATCTGCGGCCCGAAGAACCCGCCGAGATTGCCGATCGAATTGACCGAAGCGATGCCCGCCGCCGCGCCGCTGATGCTGAGGAACGCAGTCGGCAGCGTCCAGAACACCGGCAGGACCGCGAAGAAGCCGAAGCCCGCGATGCAGATGGACACCATTTTCAGCGTCGGCGTCGGCGAATAGGCCGCCGCCAGCAGGCCGACGACCATCGCGATGAACGGGATGATCGTATGCCACATGCGCTCCTTGGTGGCGTCGGAATGGCGGCTCCACAGAATCATGCCGACCGCGCCCACCGCGTAAGGCAACGCGGTGACGACGCCCGCCTGTACGTTGGTGAGGCCGAACGCCTTGACGATCTGCGGCAAAAAGAAGCTCAGGCCGTATTGCGGGATGTTGAGCGCCATATAGACGAAGCCGAGCGCGATGACGCGCGGATCGAGCATGGATTTCAGCCACGAGGCGGCGCCATGTTGTTCGCGGGTTGCGGCTTCCGCCGCCAGCCGGTCGCGCAGCCATTGCCGCTCCTCCGGGTCCAGCCACAGCGCGTTCGGCGGCCGGTCGGTCAGGTAGAAGTACACCACGAACGACAGCAGCAGCGCCGGCACGGCTTCGATGACGAACATCCATTGCCAGCCCTGCAATCCCATCCAGCCGTCGAGGTTGAGCAAAGCCCCCGAGATCGGCGCGCCGATGACGGTGGAAATGGGAATGGCGAACATGAACAGCCCGATGATGCGCGCCCGATAGGCGGCCGGGAACCACAACGTCAGGAAGAAGATGATGCCGGGAAAGAACCCGGCCTCGGCGACGCCGAGCAGCAGGCGCACGGCGTAGAGGCTGGTCTGCCCCTGCACGAAAGCCTGCGCGCCAGCGACCAGCCCCCAGGTGAACATGATGCGCGCGATCCACAGCCGCGCGCCGACCTTGTCGAGCGCCATGTTGCTTGGCACTTCGAAGAAGAAATAGGCGATGAAGAAAATGCCTGCCGCGCCGCCGAACACCGTGGGCGAGAAGCCGAGAGCCTTGCTCATCGGCCCGCCGGCGAAGCTGACATTGACGCGGTCGAGATAGGCGATGAAATAGCAAAGCATCAGGAACGGCACGAGCCGCCACGATACTTTCGACATGGTGCGGGTTTCAAGTTCGCTCAAATTTGCCTCCCCCTGCCGGGCGGTTCGCGCCGGCCCTCTTGGCGCCAGCCTTACGCCAAGGGCGCCCCGGCGCAAAGCGGCGAGAAATTAAATTGTCGCGAGCAAGTCGCGCCTCGCCAGCGCGGGCGCGAGCCGCTATCGTTGGACATCCAAACCGCGTGGAGTTCAGGAAATGAGCGAGCCGAGACAACCCGCGATCTTCCTGCCGCATGGCGGCGGCCCCTGCTTCTGGATCGACGGCCCGCCGCCGTTCGGCCGCCAGGCATGGGAGGCGCTGCGGCTATATCTGGCGGGCGTCGTCGCCCGCCTACCGGCGCCGCCGAAGGCGTTTCTCATCGTCACCGCGCATTGGGAGACCGAGACGCCGACCGTCAGCGTCAACCCGGCGCCGGGGATGATCTTCGATTATTTCGGCTTTCCCGCCCACACCTATGAGCTGAGCTACAAGGCCCCCGGCGCGCCGCAGGTGGGCGCCCGCGCCGCGGCGCTGATCCGCGCCGCCGGC
>JAJYDD010000466.1 GCA_021777795.1 Pseudomonadota bacterium
GATCGCCCGCGCCTTCCTCGGCGAGGAGGCGCAGCGTCGCCTCGGCCTCGACGGCCGTGCGCCGGCGCCGCGCGCCATCGACGAGGCGGCGGCGCGCGGCGACGATCAGCCAGCCCTCCGGATTGGCCGGCGCGCCGTGCAACGGCCAGCTTTGTAGCGCCGCCGCGAACGCGTCGGCGAGCGCGTCCTCCGCCGCCGGCACATCGCGCGCGCCCGCCGCCAGAAAGGCGACGAGGCGGCCGTAGCTTTCGCGCGCGATGCGCTCGGCGAGCCCGGCTGCGGTCACATCGGCCAAATCGGCCGCACTTCGATCGCGCCCATCGCCGCGCCGGGGCAGCGCGCCGCCCAGGCGATGGCGGCGTCGAGATCGGCGGCTTCGATTACGTAATAGCCGCCGAGTTGCTCCTTGGCCTCCGCATAGGGGCCGTTGACCACGGAGGTCTTGCCGCCCTTGTTGCGGATGACGGCGCCGCTGGCGGCCGGATGCAGCCGCTCGCCGCCGCGCCACACGTCGGCCTGTCGCATCGCTTCAGTATAGGCGCCGTAAGCGGCCATGACCGCCTTCGCGTCTTCCTGGCGCGCCGCCGCCATCGCCCCCTCGTCGACATGGATCAGCATGACATATTGCATTTCGTGGCTCCTTCGATTGCGCCTCCGCGAGGCGCCGACGAGAAGACGCGCGGGACGGCCGCATTTCGACAGAGTTTAAAAAGCTTTCCGCCGCGTTCGCAATGTGGCGCGTCCCACAAGGATGCGGACGCCCGATGTGGCGCAGGAACATATCCCCCGGCTTGCGCAAGCTAGCTTCCCGTAATCAGAGCGTTAGCGAGGAGTTCCGGAGATGGGCGCGAAGGACTTTTTCAGCCTGGGCGCGCTTGTCAATGCGCTCATCGGCGCATGTGTGCGGCGGTCGCCGGCGTTCGAGGCGTTCCACCGCAGCTTCCGCGCCGAGAGCGGTTCGGAGCGCCGGCTCGATCTCGATGCGCTCGCGGCGCTGGATGGCCGCGAGCGGCGCCTGGCCGAGCGGATACTGTTGAACGCGCTGCCCGACGCCTGCGCCATCGCGGGCCTTGGCGAACTGGCGACGCGCCGCGCCCTGCGGCGGCTGACGGGCCTGTTCGAGCAGGAATGCGCGCGCGCTCAGGCGGCCTCAGTCGTCGGCGAGGCCCAAGAGAGCGGCGCCGTGATGATCGCGACGGCGGCGGCGCTGTGGCGCATCGCGCCGCAGGATCGGCTGCCGCGCGCGCTCATCGCCCGGCTGCGCTGCGCGCGCGCCGCGAGCGAGCGCAGGGACGCGGCCGTCGCGCTGGCGCGCATGCCGACAGCGGAAGTCGACGAGGCGCTCAACGACGCGCTCGACGATCGCGACGCGCTGGTGCGCCACCACGCCGCACGCTCGCTGTTGGCCATCCACGGCGTCGAGGTCGACGCGCATGGCGCCCATTGCATGATTTATCGTGCGATGGCCTCAGAGCGAGCGCGCGCGATCAGGATCTGAAAGACGCCGCGACAGCAAGGGCGCAGCGCCCGCCGCGCAAGCGTCCAGCCGAATCAGGGATCGCTCGGCGCGCTCATATAGGTTCCCGAGTTGGGCTCAATCCAGGCGAGTTCGTCGTGCACCTTGCGCACCCCGGCGACGTTCTCGGCCAAGACGCGCAGGCCAGGGCGGATGGTCTCGTCGGGAATCGAGCCTTGCAGCGTCACCACGCCTTTGTCGACGGCGACGCGCACGCTGGCCACGGGCGCCCAGATCTCGCGCTCCAGCGCCGCCTCAATGTCGGCTTGGATGGCCGTGTCGGAGCGCTCGGCCGCGTCCTGCGGCAACGCTTGGATGAGCGCGCGCACGAGATCGGAGCGCGAAATGACGCCGACCGGCACGCTGCCCTGCACCACGAGCAGCCGGCGCACCTTCTTGCCCAGCATCAGGTCGACCGCCTCGCTAATCTCCTCCCGCTCGTCGATGGAGATGACGCCGCGAGTCATGATCTCGTCGACCCGGCGGCCGTGGCTGTGGGCGTAATCGCGCGCCGCGCGGCCGCCGCCGATGAGGAATTCCAGCCAGCGCGGGCGCTTCTTCTCGGCGCCGAACTCGGCGCGCCGCATCAGGTCGCCCTCGCTCAGCACGCCGACCGCGGCGCCGGCGCCGTCATGGACGATCAGCGCGCTGACCTTGTGCGAGACCATCAGGTTCAGCGCCTCCCACAGCGAGGCGCCCTCTGCCACGCCGAGCACTTTGGGGGTCATGACGTCTTTCACGCGCATCGATAAATCCCTTTGCTGGAGGCCAGATGGCGCGCGCGCCGAAACTCCGCCTTGACGCTGCGCAAGCTCTCGCCGCAGAGGAGACGCCAAGGGCGCGGATTTCGCAACGGCCACGCCGCCGACGACCGGGTGAACCGGAAATGAGAGTTGCGCAAGCCGCTCTGGCGGGGCAGGAACGGGCGGTGAACTTGAGCGAAAATCCGATCGTCGTCGAGGTCGCGCGCGGCGACCGCGTGGAATCCGCGCATCGCGGCGCGGGGGCGGTGGTGGACGCGGACGGGGCGGTGGTTTTCGCCTTCGGCGACATCGCCCGGCCGGTGTTCCCGCGTTCGGCGGTGAAGGCGATGCAGTCGCTGCCGCTGATCGAGAGCGGCGCGGCGGACCGCTTCGGCTTGACGCCGCAGGAGCTGGCGCTGGCCTGCGCCTCCCATTCCGGCGAGCCCGGGCATGTGGCGGGCGCGGCGGGAATTCTCGCCAAGGCGGGCCTGGCCGAGGACGCGCTCGCTTGCGGAGCGCATTGGCCGCTCGGGCCAGAGGCGGCGCGGGCGCTGGCGCGCGAGGGTCGCGAGCCGACGCCGCTTCACAACAATTGCTCGGGAAAGCACGCCGGTTTCCTCTGCGTGGCCTGCGCGCTCGGCGCGCCTGCCGAGGGCTACGAGACGCCGGGCCATCCCGTGCAGCGGGAAGTCAAGGCGGCGCTGGAGGACGTGTGCGGCGAACCGCTCGACGAAGCGCGGCGCGGCCTCGACGGCTGCTCGATCCCCGCTTACGCGATTTCGCTTCGCGGTCTCGCTCATGGCTTCGCCCGCATGGCGACGGGGCGCGGGCTCGGCGCGCAGCGCGCCGCCGCCGCCCGCCGGCTGTTCGCCGCGATTGCGGCGCATCCGTTCGAGGTCGCCGGGACGGGGCGGTTCGACACGCTGGCGATGACGCTGCTGGCGGGCAAGGCGATCACCAAGACGGGCGCGGAGGGCGTGTTCTGCGCGGCGCTGCCCGAACTCGGCCTCGGGCTGGCGGTGAAGGCCGACGATGGCGCGACCCGGGCGGCGGAGGTCATGATCGCGGCGCTGATCTCGCGGTTCGTCGCGACGCCGGATGCCTTCGCGGCGCTGACCCGCCCGAAGCTCACGAACTGGCGCGGGGCGCAGGTCGGGCGGATCAGGCCGGCGGGAATCCTAGACTTGAAGGCAAGCCTTTCAGGCGTTTAGGCGCCAAAACCTGACCCTCGCGGCGGCTTCGAGGGTCCAGGTAAATCGGAGACATCGCGTCCGCACAGATCAAATTAAACATATATTATATGTATATATTCGCGCCAATATGGAATGGTATCGCTTCTGTGAGGGATTGGCGCGACTCTGGAGCCAGCCCAGCCTCGAACTCGCCAGTCTCTCGGCATGGGGCCGTCGATCGCGGATTGCGAGCATCCGGCCG
>JAJYDD010000467.1 GCA_021777795.1 Pseudomonadota bacterium
TCTCCCTACGCATCGACGCGCTCGCCGCGGCCTGAGGCGACGAACACAGGCGATCTGCAGTTGAGATTTGCCTCAGAAGCGCTTCGCCAGCCACTCTCCGAGCCCCAAGCGCACGACGAGATCGGCTATTTTTTCGCCGCCCAGATTTGGATCGGCTCGTCAGGCGGCGTCTCGAGCCTCGCTTGCGGCGAATGCACGGCGAAAATCATCCGCGTGTATTGGTCGCGCCGTTTTCCAAACCTCGCGACATAGTCATCAAGCACGCTCTGGCTGGCGCTGCTCTTGACTTGGACGAACGCAATTTCTTCCGCAGAGGCTCGACTTCAATGTCGACGCCCTCCATCGCGCCGCCCACTTTCGTCAGCCGCGCCCAACCGTCGCGCGCCAGAATGAGGTCGATCAACGCCTCAAAATCCGTGTCGGTGAGACGCCTCACGAGCTTTCCGACGGCTTCAACATATGGCTTTCGCGCTTCACGTGCGGCCGAAACGTCAGAATCCTCTTCATTGCGAATGATGCGAAGAATTTCTTTCGCCGCGCCAGGCTCCCAAACGGTCCCCCGGAAGCCCCGAAGCATTGCGACAGTGCCCGGCAGCTCGCTCGTCGCCAAGAGCCGTTGGGAGCCGACAGTGTAATTGCTCCAAGGCAAGGAACAGCTCAGCCAGAAATATCCTTCCCGAGCGGTCTCGCCTTTCGGATTGATCTCGAGCCGATCGGAAACGGTACACCACCAAAGGCATCCGTCCTCGACCGTGACCCAAACGTGCCGATTGGGACGATCGATCAGGGTCCGCAAGGCGTTGAAGTCCCTGACCGCAGCCCCCTGAACTGTGGGGCCGTTTTCAGTAGAGAGGATTCACTTCCTGATTTCGTCCAAATCGACGGCGCGCAACAGATCGCTGCCGATATTTTCCCACCCCGCGTGAATTTGCCCGTTAGCCTTCGCGGTTGGCCACCACTTCCCGCCCCTTCCGTTCTTGACGTAACGGACGGAATCGGGAAGCGCCTCGGTCATTTCAGACCTCTCTCAAGCCGTCTTGAGCTTCACTACGTTGTGCAGCGTCTCGTCGGCGGTCTCGAAGAAGCGGCGGACGCCGCGGGCGGCCTGGCGAATGCGCTGCTCGTTCTCGACCAGCGCAAGGCGCACGTAATCGTCGCCATGCTCGCCGAAGCCGATGCCCGGCGCCACAGCCACATCCGCCTTCTCGATCAGGAGCTTGGAGAATTCGAGCGAGCCCAGATGGCGGAATTTCTCCGGCACCGGCGTCCAGGCGAACATGGACGCGCGCGGAGAGTCGATCTGCCAGCCGGCGGCGGCGAAGCTTTCCACCATCACGTCGCGGCGGCGCTTGTAGGTGGCGCGCATCTCGTGGATGCAATCCTCGGGGCCGTTGAGCGCGGCGGCCGCCGCCACCTGGATCGGCGTATAGGCGCCATAGTCGAGATAGGACTTCACCCGCGCCAAGGCCGCCAGCAGCCGCTCGTTGCCGACCGCGAAGCCCATGCGCCAGCCCGCCATCGAAAACGTCTTCGACATCGAGGTGAACTCGACCGCGACATCGAAGGCGCCCGGCGCCTGCAACACCGACGGCGGCGGCTCGCCGTCGAAATAGACCTCGCCGTAAGCGAGATCAGAGAGAATGAAGATCTCGTGCTTCTTGGCGAAGACGACGAGGTCTTTGTAGAAGTCGAGCGAGGCGACCATCGCCGTCGGGTTTGAGGGATAGCAGACCACGACCGCGATCGGCTTGGGGATCGAATGCTGGATCGCCCGCTCCAGCGCGGCGAAATATTCCGGCCCCGGCTCGGCCGGCACCGAGCGCACGACGCCGCCGGCCATCAGGAAGCCGAAAGCGTGGATGGGATAGGAGGGGTTGGGCGTCAGCACGACGTCGCCGGGCGCGGTGATCGCCTGCGCCATATTGGCGAAGCCTTCCTTCGAGCCCAAGGTCGCCACGACCTGCGTCTCCGGGTTGAGCTTCACGCCGAACCGGCGCGCGTAATAGCCAGCCTGCGCCCGGCGCAGGCCCGGAATGCCCTTAGAGGCGGAATAACGGTCGGTGCGCGGCTTGCCGACGGTCTCGACAAGCTTTTCGAGCACATGCTTGGGCGCCGCGAGATCGGGATTGCCCATGCCGAGGTCGATGATGTCGGCGCCGGCGGCGCGGGCCTTGGCCTTGAGCTTGTTGACCTGCTCGAAGACGTAAGGCGGCAACCGCCGCGTGGAGTGAAAATCCGACATCGCCCGGTTCCCTCGCATTCGGCGCCTTCATCCGCGCCTGGGCTTGATGCGGGCTGACGCAACTGCATCGCGCGCCCGCTTTCGCCTTCTAATCCGGGATAGGTCGAAGGGAAACCCAACTTTTGAGAAAAACCACGCCGGGAGGCGAGGCGCGCCTCAATGGTGCGCCGTCAGCGGATCGAGGATCTCCATGCCGCCACGGCTGTCAGTGACAAGCGAGAAGTTCGCCTGCGTATAGGCCCCGCTGAGATGCAGTGCCGCGATTTGCGTCGCGCCGTTGAACACGTCGAGTACGCCGCTCGCATAGGTCAGGTTCGTCGCCGCCGTGTTGACGAGATCGATCGCGTCGCCGTCGGTGAAGCCTTTGATGAGGCCCGCGAAGCCGGCAGCGTCGCCGAGGAACATCGTATCGCTCGCATCCTCAAAGGTGACGGTCTGCGACGACGAGACGGCCGCGTTGAAGGTGAGATAGCCGGAGGCCGCCAATGTCACCGACTTGGTTACGCTGGACGAGGTGAGCGCCGAATTGTAAACAAAGAAATTGCCTGACGTACCGCCGCCCCGAACGTTGACGCTCGCCGCCGACAGCGCGCCGTTGACTGTCGTAGAGCCGCCGTCCTGCGTGTAGGCGCTCGCAGAAAGCGTCCCGTTTATGGTCGTGACGCCGCCATACTGCGTGTAGCCGCCGGCGACCGCGATGTCGCCGCCGGCGCCGACATAAACGCCCGCGTCATTGAGTGCGGCGCCGGTGAACGTGAGCGTCCCGATGTCGCCATTGCCGCCGCTTACGTTAATCTGCCCGGCGTAATTGTACAGATTCGTCGCTTTCACATTCGACGCGGCCGACAAGCCGCCGTTGCCGAGATTGAACGTTCCCTCGTTGACCAACCCGCCGCCGATGGTGACGCTGCTGGCGCCGTCCCCGCCGTAAGAGTCGACCTCGAAGAGGCCCGAGTTGGTGAGCCCCGATGTCGTCGTCAGCGTCACCCCGCCCGAGCCAAAGTTGGAATTGCCGCGCAGCAGCAGCGTGCCGGCGTTGGCGAAAAGGCCGCTCAGTCCCGAATTCTGTCCGCCTCCCGACGCCACGACGCTGGCCTGCGCACTGTCCATCTCCAACCATCCGCCGTTGGCTATGCTCGTAAACCCGGTTCCGGCGCCAAAACTCAGCGTCGCATCGCCGCCGACGCGAATGAAATTCGTCACTGCCGCTTGAGCCACGCTCGACACCGCGAGAGTCGCGCGCGCCGCAGTGGGCGATGTGTTGCCCTGAATCGTCAGGTTTCCCGCATTCGACAGGTACGTCGTCTTCACGGTCGTCGCGACCGCGAGGCCACTATTGCCGATGTTGACCGTACCCTTGTTGTTAAGCAAGGTTCCGCCGAACGTGACGTTGCTGCCGCCATCGCCGCCGCCGTAGGAATCGATGTCCAGAGTGCCGGTGTTTGCGAA
>JAJYDD010000468.1 GCA_021777795.1 Pseudomonadota bacterium
TTTTCAAGCTGGTTGGCGTCGCAGAAACATGGCCACAGCCCGCCCGCCAGCACGGTTTCGAGCGAGACGCCGGCGCCGACGGAGCGGCGCACCAGATCCTCCATGCCGGAAATGAGCTTGTTGGCGTCGACCGCCTTGGGCTCCAGCGCCTGCTGGCGCGAGAAGGCGAGCAGCCGATGGGTGAGGGTGGCGGCGCGCGAGGCCGCCCCTTGGGCCGCGATGATGTAGCGTTCGAGATCCTGCAAACGGCCCTGGGCGAGGCGCATCTTGATGAGATCGAGGCTGCCCATGATGCCGGTCAGCAGATTGTTGAAATCGTGGGCGATGCCGCCGGTGAGTTGGCCGACCGCCTCCATCTTCTGCGCCTGGAACAGCGCCTGTTGCGAGCGGGCAAGCTTGATTTCGCTCTCGCGCCGCTCCGTGAGGTCGCGCGTCACCTTGGCGAAGCCGATCAGCGCGCCGTCGTCGTCGCGCACGGCCTCGATGGCGGCGCTGGCCCAGAAGCGCGAGCCGTCCTTGCGCTGGCGCCAACCCTCGGCGGCGAAGCGGCCGTCGCGCCGGGCGATCTCCAAAGCTTTCGCGGGCAAGCCCGCCTCGCGGTCCTCGGGCGTGTAGAATTGCGAGAAATGCGCGCCCACGATCTCCTCGCTGGCGTAGCCCTTTATGCGCTGCGCCCCGGTGTTCCAGTTGGTGACGCGCCCCTCGGGGTCGAGCATGAAGATGGCGTAGTCGGTGACGCCCTGCACGAGCAGGCGGAAGCGCCGCTCACTCTCCAGGGCCGCCAAATGGCCCTTGCGCTGCTCGGTGATGTCGCGGGTGACCTTGGCGAAGCCGAGGAGTTCCCCGCCCTCGCGAATGGCGTCGATGACGACCATCGCCCAGAAGCGGCTGCCATCCTTGCGCAGGCGCCACCCCTCGGCGGCGAAGCGGCCTTCCTGCGCCGCTTGTCTGAGAACCTCGTCGGGCAGGCCGGCGTCGCGATCCTCGGGCAGGTAGAAACGGGAGAAGTGCTGGCCGATGATCTCATCGGCCGCATATCCCTTTATGCGCTCGGCGCCGGGGTTCCAACTCGCCACCCGTCCCTCGGGATCGAGGCTGAAAATGGCGTAATCGACGACCGACAGGACCAGACGCTCATAGGCGACGGCCTCTAGTTCCCGGGATCCGCCGCGGGGCGGCGCCGGGTTTCCGGCCGAACGTTCTTGAAACTCCATAGGCAAGAAAGCGCGAACGACCCAACGGGTTCCGCGCCGCCGGCGTCTCTTTCCATTTTCTCGCTCAGGGGCGGCGCCGGCGAGGCGGCGTCTGCGCGCTCGACTTGTCGCATTTGCGCTCTAAGATGCGGTCATGCCCGTCGCCCCCGATCCGTTGACGTCCGCGAAGGCCCTGCTCGAAAGGCTCGTCGCCTTTCCCACCGTCAGCGACCAATCCAACCTGCAACTGATCGCCTTCGTCGCCGACCATCTGCGCGGTCTCGGCGTCGAGGCGCGCATCGCGCCGAACGCCACGGGCGACAAAGCGGCGCTGCTGGCGACTTTCGGCCCCGAGGTGGATGGCGGTATCGTGCTTTCCGGCCATACCGACGTGGTGCCCGTCGAGGGCCAGCCGTGGAGCGGCGACCCGTTCGCGCTACGCGAGATCGACGGCCGGCTCTATGGCCGCGGCGCCTGCGACATGAAGGGCTTCGCCGCTTGCGCGCTGGCTGCGGCGCCGCATTTCCTCCACCTCAAGCTCGCAAAGCCGATCCACCTGCTGCTGAGCTACGACGAGGAGACCACCTGTCTCGGCTCGCTCGATTTCATCCGCCGCTTCGGCGTCGATCTGCCGCGCCCGGCGGCGGTGATCGTCGGCGAGCCGACGCTGGGACAAGTCGCCGACGCGCATAAGGGCGTGGCGACCTTCCGCACTTTGGTCACCGGGCACGAGGCCCATTCCGCGCAGCCCCGGCTCGGCGCCAACGCCATTTCGGCCGCCGCTGAGATCGTCGCGGAGATCGACCGGCTGGCGCGCGAGGAAGAGACGCGCCCCAGTCCCGATCCGCGTTTCGATCCCAGCTACGCCACCTATCACGTGGGTTTGATCCACGGCGGAACGGCGCGCAATATCCTGGCGCGCGAATGTGCGATCGGCTGGGAATTTCGCGGCCTGCCCGGCATGTCGGCGGCCGACGCGCTCGCCAAGGTGCAGAGCTTCGTCGACGCGGTCGCGCTGCCGCGCCTGCGGCGCGACCGCCCGGAGCCGACCATCGAGACGATTATGGACGTCGATGTGCCGGCGCTGAGCCCGGAGCCGGGCTCGCTGGCGGCGACGCTGGCGCTGCGGCTGGCGCGCGCCAATGCGACGGTCGCCGTCTCCTTCGCCACCGAGGCCGGCCATTTCCAGGCCGCGGGCCTGCCGACGATCGTCTGCGGGCCGGGCTCCATCGCGGAGGCCCACAAGCCCGACGAGTTCGTCAGCGTCGAGGAATTGAGGCGCTGCCTGGCGTTTCTCTTCGATCTGGGGAAGGAACTACAGGCGGATTCGCGCGTCACAAGCGCGTGACCGCGGCGTCTTAACTGGGATCCCGGCAACCGGGAGCGTGGCCATGAAGATCAACAGGTTCTTGTATTTCGGGGATTTTGTCGCCATCCCGGCGGCGGTGGCGTTCTTCGCCTATTGGGCCTTCGCGGCCGAGGGTCTCGCGGCCGCGCCGGCCTATCTGGCGGGGCTGTCGGGCGGCCTCGTCGTCTGGACGCTGGCCGAATACTGGATCCACCGCGTCGCCTATCACCATTGGCCGCTGCTCTCCGACCTGCACGACCGCCACCATGAGGCGCCGAAGGAGCTGATCGGAATCCCGTCCTTCCTGTCCATGGGCATTGTCATCACGCTGGGTTATGGACCGTTCTTTGCGTTCTGGCCGCGCTTCGCCGACGGCTTCGCCACCGGCGCGCTGATCGGCTACGCTTTTTACATGTTCGTCCACCACGCCACGCACCATTGGAACATTCAGCCGGGGCATTGGCTTTATCCGGCGCGGGTGCGGCATATGGCCCACCACTACCATGACGAGGCCAATTTCGGCATTGTCACCGGCCTGTGGGATTGGGTCTTCGGCACCACCGGCCGGCGGCGGGACCGATTTGCCGGCGCTTGACGGCGGCGTTATCCATTTCGGCGCCAAAACGCGCAAAACCGCCCTTCTTTCCGGGGTTGACACCCCAAACGGGACGTCGCGGTTTGCCCTTTGCATCGATTCGCGTTAGTCGGGTCGGTCCGCAGTGCGGCCAAACCAAAAAAGCTGGGATGCGATTTTGACTCGACCTTCGACCCCTTTGCTCGACCGCGTCCAGACGCCGGAAGATTTGCGCCGCCTCAACCCGGCCGATCTCAAGCAACTGGCGGATGAATTGCGCCAGGAGACGATCTCAGCGGTGTCGGTGACGGGCGGCCATCTCGGCGCGGGCCTCGGCGTCATCGAGCTGACGGTGGCGCTGCATTACGTTTTCGACACGCCGAACGATCGTCTGATCTGGGACGTCGGCCATCAGGCCTATCCGCACAAGATCCTCACCGGCCGTCGCGGCCGCATCCGCTCGCTGCGCCAAGCCGGCGGCCTCTCGGGCTTCACCAAGCGCGTGGAGAGCGAATACGATCCCTTCGGCGCCGCCCATTCCTCGACCTCGATCTCCGCCGGCCTCGGCATGGCG
>JAJYDD010000469.1 GCA_021777795.1 Pseudomonadota bacterium
GGCGTCGGTGGCGAAAGCGCGGGCCAGCCCCACGCGCTGCTGCATCCCGCCGGAAAGCTCGTGGCCGAACTTGCCCGCCCATTGCGACAGCCCGACGAGCGCAAGCTTCTCGTCGACGACGCGCTCAATCTCCGCCTTCGGCGCGCCGCGCAATTCCAGGCCGAGCCCGACATTCTCGCGCACCGTGCGCCAGGGCAGCAGCGCGAATTGCTGGAACACCATCGCGATGCGGCGCGTGCGCAAGGCTCGCAACTCGGTCGCGCTGCAACTTGCGACATCGACCTGCCGGCCGCCGTCCTCGACCAAGACGCGCCCCCGCGCGACCTTGTTGAGACCGTTGACGGCGCGCAAAATCGTCGATTTGCCGGAGCCGGAGAGCCCCATCAGCACGCAGATTTCGCCGGGCTCGACCGAAAGCTCGATCCCCGCCGCGCCGAGCACGACGCCGGTTTCCTTCAAGATTTCGTCGCGAGTCTTGCCGGCGTCGATCAGCGCCAGCGCCTCGCGTTGGCGGGCGCCGAAGACGATATCGACTTGGTCGAAGACGACGGCGGACATCAGGCGGCCTTCCTGCGCTCAGGCGCGCGGCATACGCGGTCGAGCACAATCGCCAGCAGCACGATCGAAAGCCCCGCTTCGATGCCCATCGGGATATTGACGGTGCCGAGCGCCCGCACGACCGGCGTGCCGAGCCCGGCCGCGCCGACCAGCGCCGCGATCACCACCATCGACAGGCTCAGCATGATGCATTGGGTGACGCCCGCCATGATCGTCGGCGCCGCATAGGGCAATTCGACCTTCCACAGGAGTTGGCTGCGGGTCGCCCCGAAGGCTTCGCCGGCTTCGCGCAGTTGCAGGGGCACGGAGACGACCCCGAGATAGGTGAGGCGGATCGGCGCGGCGATGGCGAAGATCACGGTGGAGATGAGGCCAGGCGCCGCGCCGAGATGGAACAGCACCAGCGTCGGGATCAGATAGACGAAGGTCGGCAGCGTCTGCATGAGGTCGAGCAGCGGCCGCACCAGCGAATAGAGCCACGCCCGATGCGCGCAGGCGATGCCGATCGGCACGCCGAAGGCGACGCTGACCAGCGTCGAGAAGCCGACCAGCGAGATCGTCTCCAGCGTCGCCTGCCAATAGCCGAGATTGGTGATGAGCAGGAAGGCCAGCACCACGAACAGCGCTAGCTTCCACGAGCGGTGCAGCCAATAGGCGAGGCCGGCGAAAACGGCGATGAGCACGACGACGGGCACGGCCGAGAGCGCCTGCGTCATGCCATCGACGAGGAAGTCGATGATCGCGGTCACCGTATCGAAAAAGCCCGCCGCGTTGTCCTGCAACCAAGTTATGCCCTGCTTGGCGAGCCATCCGAGCGGGATTTTCCAGACGGTGAACCAGCTTTCCAATGGTTGCTCCCCCGGCCACCGCGCCTGCCCTCAGGCCTGGGCCTGAGGGCGGCTTCTGATCGAGACTCCTGCGGCCAGCCTTTACAGCCCGAGGCTGGCTTTCACGGCGGGCAGGCCGGGCTTGCCGTCGAAGGTGGTCACGCCGTCGAGCCAGGGACCAAGCTGCGGCGGGTTGGTCTTCAGCCACGCATCGGCCGCCTTCGGCCCGTCCAGGCCGTCGGTGAGGATCTTGTTCATCACCAGATTCTCGATATCGACGGTGAAGATGAGCTGCTTGATGAGCTTGGCGGCGTTCGGGCATTGCTCGGCCCAGCCGGCGCGCTCGTTGGTGTAGACGACGGCGCCGCCGAAATTCGGCCCGAAGCTGGCGTCGCCGCCGGTCAGGTACTGGATCTTGAAATTGACGTTCATCGGATGCGGCGCCCAGCCGAGGAACACGACGTCCTCCTTGTGCGAAGTCGCGCGCTGTACCTCGGAGAGCATGCCCTGCTCGCTGGATTCGACGAGTTGGAAGCCCTTCAGCCCGTCGGTGTCTTTCTTGATGAGGTCGAGCACCAGCCGGTTGCCGTCGTTGCCGGGCTCGATGCCGTAGATCTTGCCTTTCAGAGAATCCTTGAACTTCACGATGTCCTTGAAGTCCTTGAGGCCCTTGTCATAGGTGTATTGTGGCACGGCGAGCGTATATTTCGCGCCCACCGGCAGGTTGGCGCCCGTCACCACCACGGATTTGTCGGCGACATAGGGCTTGCGGTCGTTCTCCATCGACGGCTCCCAATTGCCGAGAAACACGTCGATGTCCTTGTTTTTCATCGAGGTATAGGTGACGGGCACCGAGAGCACCGTGACCTTGGGCGTATAGCCCAGACCTTTGAGGATCTCGCTGGCGATGGCGGTGGTGGAGGTGATGTCGGTCCAGCCGACGTCGGAGAACCGCACCGCCTTGCAGCTTGCGGGATCGCCAGCGAGCGCCGCGCTCATCGTCAAACCTAAAACCGCTGCGGTCCACCCCGCGACTTTGCCCGCGACCTTAAGAGAACTCATGCCTGCCTCCCGCTTGCGACGCCCGCTTGCGCCCCGTCACGGGTTAAGCTAACGGCCGTGGCGACCTTCCGTCAATTTGAGAGTTGCGGTTGTCGGGCGGCCCGCTCCCGCTTAAAAGGCGCGGCGCTATGCCAAAAGGCGCTATGCCAATATCGGGAGCCTTCATGGCCGCCTTGAACGTCAGCCCGCAAGAGCAGTCCGAAATCCTCATGCAGGCGCTGCCGCATATGCTGCGCTATGACGATTCCACCATCGTCGTGAAATATGGCGGCCACGCCATGGGCGGCGACGGCGAGCGCGATTTCGCGCGCGATATGGTGCTGCTCGAACAATCCGGCGTCAATCCCGTCGTCGTCCACGGCGGCGGGCCGCAGATTGGCGCGATGCTGAAGAAGCTCGGCATCGAGTCGCGCTTCTCGGGCGGCCTGCGCATCACCGACAAGGCGACGGTGGAGATCGTCGAGATGGTGCTGGCCGGCTCCATCAACAAGCAACTCGTCGGCGCCATCAACGCCCAGGGCGGCCGCGCCATCGGGCTGTGCGGCAAGGACGGCAACATGGTCACCGCGCGCAAGGTGACGCGCCCGCACGAGGGCGGCGACGGCGAGCCGCCGGTCGATCTTGGCTTCGTCGGCGAGCCCGACAGAATTGATGTCGCCGTGCTCGACGCGATCCTGGGCCGCGAACTGATCCCGGTGCTAGCCCCGGTCGCCGCCGCCGCCGACGGCGAGACCTATAACGTCAACGCCGACACTTTCGCCGGCGCCATCGCCGGCGCCCTGCACGCCAAGCGGCTCATTTTCCTCACCGACGTCCCCGGCGTGCTCGACAAGGACAAGAACCTCATCAAGGAGTTGAAGGTCGACGACATCCGCGAACTGATCGCCGACGGCACCATCACTGGCGGCATGATCCCCAAGGTCGAGACCTGCATTTACGCCCTGGAGCGCGGCGTAGAGGGCGTCGTCATTCTCGACGGCAAGATTCCCCACGCTGTCCTGATCGAGTTGCTCACCGATCACGGCGCCGGCACGCTCATCACGAGGTAGCCATGCGCGTGCTCGCCATCGACACTTCGCGCGCCGCCTGTTCGGCGGCGGTTTACGACGGCGCGCTGCGCTATACGTTCGCGCGCGAGAGCGAGCCGATGAGCCGCGGCCAATCGGAGGCGCTGGCGCCGATGGTGGCGCGCGTACTCAAGGCGACCGAGGGCGGCGCGGCTTCGCTGACCAAGATCGCG
>JAJYDD010000470.1 GCA_021777795.1 Pseudomonadota bacterium
CGACGCCAGCGTCATTTTCGTCGGCTTCGCCGCCATCGGCACCCTGGCGCGTGAGATCATCGACGGCGCGCGCACGGTGCGCATCTTCGACGAGCCGATTCGCGTGCGGGCGAAGATCCACACCATCAACGGCTTCTCCGCCCACGCCGATCAATCCGAGTTGATCGCGTGGCGCGGTCGCGTCGGGGCCAAGCGCACGTTCCTCACCCACGGCGAGCCGCCGGCGATGGCGGCGCTGGCGGCCAAGCTCGGCGGCGATGTCGTCTGCCCGAAACTGGGCGACGCGGTGGAGGTTTAGGGCGCAACGGATGGCGAAGGCACACGCGCGATCGCGCCGTCGCCAAAGGTGCGTAGCGACGCCCGCCACGGAAGCGATCTCGCAATCGGCCGTGTCCCGGAAACCGCGTCCGGGCGGCGTGCAAAAGAACGCGGCGCTTTCGCACCGCGTTCGGTTTTTGGACCGGCAAGTCTTCAGTTGCTATTTCGCGCCGAGCAGATCGGTCATCGCGTTGGTGTTGGCGTCGCAGGCGTGGTTGAGGCAGGGCAGCCCGAGCGCGCCTTCCATCGTCTTCAGCAGCGAGAAGCTGTTGTAATAGGCGCTGCTCATCAGGCCATGCGGCCCGAAGTTGGCGTCGACGATCAGCGCCACTTTGTTGATGTTGGGCTGGTTCGAGTAGTCGTTCTCGTCCCACACCGTGAAGATGGCGCTGCGCCCGCGCGTCCAGTCCGGCGAGGCCTTGATCGCGGTGACGATCTTTTGGAGTTCGTGGTCTCCCGCCTGCATCAGCGCCGGATTGAGCCCCGCCAAGGAGCCCTGGTCTTTCGGATCATAGGCGCAGAACGGGCTGGCGGCGCTGCCTTGGCCGTGCTGGTCGTGGCACTGATTGGGAATGATATAGGAGAAGCTCGGCGACTTGCCCGCCGCGAGATCGGCGAACAGGCCGTTTTCGCCGCCGAAGCCGACCATCGCCTTGTAAGGGACGGAGCCGTGGCCGGTCTGGTTTTTAGCGAAATAGAGGAAGGGGTTGTGCTTGGCGGCGTAGAGCTGGACGATGTTCTTGGTCGACAGCGGCGTCGCCAGCGGCGGAACGAATTCCGCATTGAGTTTCGCAAAATCCGTGAGGTTGCTGAACTGCCCGTCGCTGTAGTTAACGCCGTCGAGATGGCTCGGAATGTTTTCCTGATAATCCTTGATCGACAGGCCCGAGGCGACCAACTGGTCGGCGATCGTCGCGGCCTCGATGTTGGGGTCGGCCTTGTAGAACTTCACGCCGTCGATGTCGTTGCCGCAGACCCCGCCGCTATATTCGTTCGTGCAGTCGATGGCGGGCGTCGCGGCGTCCGTGCCAAAGCCGGCGATCGGGCAGACGGCGCCGCTGCCCTCAAGATTGGGCTGGCCGGTCGCCAGATTCGGCTGGCAGGAGGCGTTGTGCCAATCTGGCGGGTTGTCGCTGCGGATGCCGAAGTTCGAGCCGCCGATGATTTCGATGTAATTGGTGAAGCTCGGATGTCCGACGGCGAAATAGTTTATGGCGTGATTGGCCTGTTTGGCCCAGGTATTGATGAAGGGCAGATCCGGGTTGCCGAAGACTTGGCCGAAACCGTGGTTCTCCATCATGATCAGATAGACATGGTCGAGATGCGCGACCTTGGCGGCGTTGTCATATCCCTGCTTGGCGACGACCGGCGTGGCGACGAGAGCGGCCGAAAGGCCAAGAGCTAATTTGAGGTTTTTGGACATTGGTTTTGCCCCGAAAGTTTCCAGTTCTTCCCCCACGGAAGATCGCGGCGATTGCTAATGTACGCGAATGACAGCTTGGCTTCGGTATTACGACACGACGGCGCCAAAGGCGTACTTTCGCGCTGACGGGGCCTCGCGAGACGCCTTCGCATTGCGAAGACAGAATACGTGTTCGGCCATCTTTTTCGCATCTTTGGCGCCCCTTCTTTCGCCATCTCGCCTTGGGCGTGATGACGAGGTACCTTATAAATACATTTTTGATATGTATATTGTTGGCGACGAAGCGTAGATGGGCAGGAAGGCTTGCGGCGTCGCGGCGCGGCGGCGTCGCGGCGGCGGACCCGATTTCGCGCGCAACGCGCTGAAATCGCGCGGGCGCGTACTGTCCTTACGCCCCTTGCTTCTGACCGCGTTTCGCGGGAACAGTCGGGAGAAACGGGGATCCTTCCATGACCAAAGCTTTCCTCGCCGCGCTCGCCGGCGAGCGCCAGAAACGCCCGCCGGTGTGGCTGATGCGGCAGGCCGGACGCTATCTGCCGGAATATCGGGAGCTGCGCGCGACGGCCTCCTCGTTCCTCGATTTCTGCTACACGCCGAGGCTCGCCGTCGAGGCGACCTTGCAGCCGATTCGGCGCTTCGGCTTCGACGCGGCGATCCTGTTCTCCGACATCCTCGTGCTGCCCGACGCTCTCGGGCAGAGCGTCAGCTTCGAGACCGGCGAGGGGCCTCGGCTCGACCCCATCGCCAACCGCGAGGATTTCGAAAAGCTCCACGAAACCCCGGATTGGACGCGGCTGGCGCCGGTGTTCGAGACGGTCGCGAGCGTCAAGGCCGCGCTGCCGGCCGAGACGGCGCTCATCGGCTTCTGCGGCGCGCCGTGGACGGTGGCCAGCTACATGATCGCCGGGCGCGGCACGCCGGACCAGGCGCCGGCGCGGCTGTTCGCCTATCGCGAGCCGGAACTGTTCGGCGCGCTGATCGACCGCCTCGCCGATTCCTCGGCCGATTATCTCAGCCTTCAAATCGAGGCCGGCGCCGAGGCGGTGCAGGTGTTCGATTCGTGGTCGGGCGTGCTGCCGGGGCCGGAATTCGCGCGCTGGTGCGTCGCGCCGCTGAAGCGCCTCGTTACGCGGCTGAAGGCGCGTCATCCTCACATTCCCGTCATCGCCTTCCCGCGCTGCGCGGCGACCCATCTGGGCCGCTTCGCCGAGGTCGAGGGGCTGGCGGCCATCGGCCTCGACACGGCGGCCGATCCGCCCGTCGCCGCTGCGCTGCTGCCGCAGCGGCTAGCCTTTCAGGGCAATCTCGATCCGCTGGCGCTCATCGTCGGCGGCCGGGCGCTCGACGACGGGGTGGAGGCCGTGCTGGAAGCCTTCGCCGGCCCCCGCGCGCATATCTTCAATCTCGGCCACGGCATTTTGCCGGAAACGCCGATCGCCCATGTCGAGCGGATGTTGGCCCGCCTGCGCGGCCCCTAGCGGCGCGGGCCTCGGCCTCCTATGTCCCGGCGGGCAGAACAAGGAGGCCGCGATGGTCAGCGTGCAAAAATCCGGCGTATTCAAGATCGGCGGGACCCTGCCCGTCCACCGCCTCGGCTTCGGCGCGATGCGCGTTACCGGGCGCGGCATTTGGGGCGAGCCCGAGGATCGCGCCGAGGCGCTGCGGGTGCTGCGCCGCCTGCCGGAACTCGGCGTCGATTTCATCGACACCGCCGATTCCTACGGCCCCAATGTCTCGGAGACGCTGATTCGCGAGGCGCTGGCCCCTTACAAGGGCATGATCGTCGCCACCAAGGCGGGCCTCACCCGCCCTGGCCCGAACCAGTGGGTCTCGCGCGGCGATCCCGAATATCTCGTCAAGCAGGCGCAGGCGAGCCGCGAGCGGCTCGGCGTCGAGATCATCGATCTCTGGCAATTGCACCGCATCGACCCGCGCACC
>JAJYDD010000024.1 GCA_021777795.1 Pseudomonadota bacterium
ATTCGTCGCGCCGAGTTGGACCGGCAGCGAACGCAGACCCATCTGCGTATCGCCGGCGATCGACTTGAAATCGTTCAGCGTCATGATGCCATGCGCGCCGAGGCTGTAA
Organism: Pseudomonadota bacterium; assembly: GCA_021777795.1. Lineage (GTDB taxonomy): Bacteria > Pseudomonadota > Alphaproteobacteria > Rhizobiales > Beijerinckiaceae > Roseiarcus. The sequence goes on from JAJYDD010000024.1 coordinate 110, forward strand.
AGCAACGCCAGCGATATGACGCGGATGTCAGGCAAGCCTGACGCCATCACCGCCGCGCCGGTGAACCACGGCAGGCCTTCGTAGGCGAGGCCGACGGCGGAATTGCCGAGCCAACCGTTCTGCTTGAACCGGAACGGCGGCGCGCTATAGGCCCAGGCGAGCGCCAGCCCAACGATCGCGGCGATGAATACCCAACGGCCGAGGCTCGCGGCTGCCGCGAGCGACAGCGCCGTCCACAGCAAGGCGATGTAAAGCCCCCAGCGCCCCGGAATCCGGCCGGAGGGAATCGGCCGCGACGGCTCGTTGATGGCGTCGACGTGGCGATCGTACCAATCGTTGGCGGCTTGACTGGTGGCGCAGACCAGCGGCCCCGCGAGCGCGACGCCGAGCAACGCCGCCGGCCAACGCCCCGAGGCGCCGCTCGACACCGCGCCACAGGCGAAAGCCCACATGGGCGCAAACCACGTGAGCGGCTTCAGAAGCTCAAGGACGGCGGATGGTTCGGCCTTACGCATAGCCCGAGGCTAGACTTGGCGGCCAAAACCGTCAAGTCAAATTGACGCTCATATGTAAAGCAACCTAGCGCCTCAATCGGCGTCGTCGGCCTCGCCGTCGAGATTGCCGAGGCCGTAGCGACGCAGCTTGGCGTAAAAACCCTGGCGGCTGAGGCCGAGCATCTCGGCCGCCGAGGCGCGGTTGTCGCCGGTAAGTTCGAGCGCCGCCTCGATGCACAGGCGCTCGATGAGGTCGGTGGTCTCGCGCACCAGGTTCTTCAGCGGCACGCGGCCGACAAGCTCGGTGAAATGCTCGACCGTGCGCGGCAACTCGCGCCCGCCCAGCCGTTCGCGCCCGGCGCGCCAGCCGATGGCGCGGATGGTGAGGCCGAAACAGGGCTCGCCGCCGTCGGGCGCGGCGACGCCGGCGATCTCGACATCCTCGCTGGAGCCGAGTTCCCCGCGCGCCACGGTCGAGAAATGGCGCACCACGCCATGCGTCTTCAGATTGGAGAACAGCACATCGACGTCGACGCCGGGCCGGCCGATCCAGCGCTCGATTGGCTCGCCGCGCGCTTGGCCCTCGCCGCCGAGTTGGGCCAGATCGAGGAAGGCGGGATTGGCGGTGAGGATGCGACGGCTGGAATCGACGACGACGAGGGCTTCCGGCATGGCGCCGACGACGCGCAGGAGATTGCTTTCCTGCGCATCCCTCTGCCCCGCCCCCGGCTCGGCGCGGCTGAGAAGCACCAGCAGATGCGAGGCGCTATCCTGCCGGTAGAGCGAGCCGGAGAGCAGCACGCGCGTCTTGGCGGGCGCGAGTTCTGCGTAAACATTGTCGATGCGCGGCGCGACCCGCGCGGCGGCGATGAGCGAATGGATCGCCTGCCGGCTGGCGGGATCGAACAGCTCCGCGAAAGGCGCCCCCGGGGCGCGGCGCGCCTCGGCGCCGAACAAAGCCGCGGCGGCGGGGTTGATCTCGATCACCCGTTGGCTCACCGCGTCGACGATCACCACCGCCTCGCCCGCAAGCTGGAACAGCAGGCGATAGCGCTTCTCGGCGTTGCGGATGCGCGCATATTCGCGCTCCATGCCTTGCTGGGCCTCGGCGAGCCGCTGCTGGAGCTGGCCCAGCGCACGCAAATCGCGCCCGAGCGCGACAACGCGCCGCTCGGCGCCGAAGCGCATGGCGCAATAGCGCACCGGCGCATCGGGCCCCTCAGGCGCGGGATGGTTGACCTGACGCCAGCGAGTCGGCTGGCGCGCGTTGGCCTCGCGCAGCATATCGACGATCTTGGGCCGCGACTCCGAGGTCACGGTATCGACCCAGCGTTGGCCGATCCAATCGCGATAGACGATCTTGCCCAGTTCGGGATCGGCGAAAGCGAGGTCGCGGATGACGCCGTCGGCGTCGAGAATCAGCGACACGTCGGCTGCGGCCGAAACCAGCGCGCCCGCGGTTTCGGCGTCCAACTCTGCGAGATGCGCCTTGGCGTCCGCAAAGCGCGCCTTGGGCGTCAGGGGTCCGGTCACGTCGATCAAGGAAACGTTCTCCTCCGTTCTGACCATGACGGCGGACAGCCTAACGTGTTGCAGGTGGATTACAGCCGCAACGCCCTTAGCAGTCTGATCGGATATTGCACAGCGATATCGCGGCCTGCGAAACACGCCTCGACGTCGAGCCCCGCCGCCAGCCCAGGCTGACAGGCGAAAGCCGCGCCGCCGAGGACGATTGCGAGGCCGCTGTTGCGGGAGGCGGCGCGCGCGGCGGCGATGGCGTCGGAAAGCCCGGCGGCGAATCGGTCGCAGCCGAGCGAGAACCCCGCGACATCGAACCCGTCGCCCGCCAGCTTAGCGCAAAGCTCGTGCGCGGCGCAGCAAACGGCCCGCCACCCGGCGAGGCGGAATATGCGGGCCGCGATCTCCGCGCCGAGCCCATGAGTTTCGCCGGGCGCGGGCGCGACGACAATCGACGGCGCATCGGCGGGCGCCTCCTCGTCGCAAGAGATGTCGCGCAAGAGATCGCCGAGGCCGCCGGCGGCGCGCGTAACATCGAGAAAATCGCAGGAATCCTCGGCCCACCAGACGCCGAGCCGACGCGCGGCCGGGGCGATGTCGCGCAACATGAGGCCGGCGGGCGTCGCGCCGCAGGCGAGTCGCGCGGCAAGCGTCGCGCGCGCCTCCTCTAACCGCCCGGCGACAAGACAGCGCGCCAGACCCTCGGGGTCCGCGCGCGCCGGTACGCGCCTGCGCGACGGAACCTCCTCGGCGGGCCGTGACCGGCCTTGCGCCAGCAGCCGGGGCGAATCGCCACCGCTTCCGGGAAACTCGTCGCACCATCCCGGCGCTTCGGCGCGACCCACACCTTCGTGCATATCGCCCCCTCCCCGAAGATCGGGCCGCCGGCGGCGTCGTGGCGGCTGGTCACATATAAATGTATTTTTTACTGGACGTCAATTGTACTTGACACTCGCGAGACGCCAGACCTAGGATTGAGAACCAAGGCGGGGAGACTCGCTGACGGCGGGGAGACGGCGCAATGAGCGCGGTTCTAGGCGCATACCGGCCACAGGCCGCACAAGGAAAGCCGCTCTACACGGCGGATCAGCGCGCGCGGCGCGACGCGACGCGCTGGACCCTGGTGCAAGGGGTGTTGGCGCCGATCCAGTTTCTGGTTTTTCTCGTCTCGCTGGCGTTGGTGGCGCGCTTCGTCATCACCGGCCGGGGTCAGGACGCCGCGACGATCTCGATCATCGTCAAGACCGGCGTGCTTTACACCATCATGATAACAGGCGCGATCTGGGAGAAGGTCGTATTCGGCCGCTACCTGTTCGCCGAGGCGTTCTTCTGGGAGGACGCCTTCAGCATGATCGTGCTGGCGCTCCACAGCGCCTATATCTTCGTCCTCGTCGAGGGCGCGCTCGACCCCCGCGCGCAAATGGCCATCGCGCTCGCCGCTTACGCGACTTATGTGTTCAACGCCGGCCAGTTCGTGCTGAAGCTGCGCGCCGCGCGGCTGCAATCGGCGGGACGCCTAGTCGAGGCGGCGCCATGAACGCCCCTTTCGTCCCGCCGGTCTGCGCGGAGCCGCCCGTCAAGCGCGGCCAGCGCGAGGTGTTCTGCGGGCTCACCAGCATCGTCTGGCTGCATCGCAAGATCCAGGACGCCTTCTTCCTGGTCGTGGGCTCGCGCACCTGCGCCCATCTCATCCAGTCCGCCGCCGGTGTGATGATTTTCGCCGAGCCGCGCTTCGCCACCGCGATCCTGGAGGAGCGTGATCTCGCCGGCCTCGCCGACATCGACGAGGAGCTTGACCGCGCCGCGAGCCGGCTCTTGGAGCGCCGGCAGGACATCAAGCTTTTGTTTCTCGTCGCCTCCTGCCCGTCCGAGGTCATCAAGATCGACCTCGTGCGCGCCGCCGCCCGGCTCGACAAGCGCCTCGGCGCCAATGTGCGGGTGCTCAGCTATTCCGGCAGCGGCGTCGAGACGACTTTCACGCAGGGCGAGGATTCCTGCCTGGCCGCGCTGGTCCCTGAATTGCCGGCCGAGCCCGCCTCGGCCGCGCCGTCGCTGCTCGTCGTCGGCGCGCTCGCCGATGTCGTGGAGGATCAGTTCGCGCGCCTGTTCGCCGAGCTTGGCCTTGCCGACGTGCGCTTCCTGCCGATGCGCCGCGCCGGCGCGATGCCCGCCGTAGGCCCCAACACCTTCGTCCTGCTCGCACAGCCGTTTCTGGCAGAGACCGCGCGTGTTCTGGAGACGCGCGGGGCCAAGCGGCTCGACGCGCCTTTCCCGCTTGGCGGCGAGGGCACGACGCTGTGGCTGAAGGCGGCGGCCGACGCTTTCGGCGTGTCCTCCCGACGTTTCGAGGACGTCACGGCCCCCGGCCGCGCCCGCGCCGAGACGGCGGTGGCGCGCCACGCCCCGAAGCTCGCCGGCAAGCGCATTTTCTTCTTCCCCGATTCGCAACTCGAAATCCCGCTGGCGCGCTTCCTCTCCCGCGAGCTTGGGGCGCAGCCCATCGAAGTCGCCCAGCCCTACATCCATCGCGGCCTGCTCGCCGAGGAACTCGCCCTGCTGCCGGAGGGCCTGCGCCTCAGCGAAGGGCCTGATGTCGAGACCCAGCTCGACCGCTGCCGCGCCGAGCGGCCGGACCTCACCGTCTGCGGCCTCGGCCTCGCCAATCCGCTCGAAGCCGAGGGACTGACGACCAAATGGTCGATCGAACTCTTGTTCACGCCGATCCAGGGCTACGAGCAGGCCGGCGATCTGGCCGAATTGTTCGCGCGCCCGCTCGTGCGCCGCTCGCGGCTGGAGGTCTAGCGCATGCGGCTGACGCTCTGGACCTACGAAGGCCCTCCCCATATCGGCGCCATGCGCGTCGCCACCGCGATGCGCGGCCTGCATTATGTGCTGCACGCGCCGCAGGGCGACACCTACGCCGACCTCCTGTTCACGATGATCGAGCGGCGCGGCGAGCGCCCGCCCGTCACCTACACCACCTTCCAGGCGCGCGACCTCGGCGGCGACACTGCGGAATTGTTCAAGACTTCGGCGCGCGACGCCTATGAGCGTTTCCAGCCGCAGGCGATGATCGTCGGCGCCTCCTGCACGGCCGAGTTGATCCAGGACGATCCCGGCGGCCTCGCCCGCGCGCTCGACCTGCCGATCCCGGTCATCGCGCTGGAGCTGCCGGCCTATCAGAAACAGGAGAACTGGGGCGCGGCGGAAACGTTCTATCGCCTCGTGCGCGGGCTCAGTGGCCAGAAGCGCGAGCGCGCGTCCCGCGCCCGGCCGATCGCCAATCTGCTCGGCCCCACCGCGCTCGGCTTTCGCCACCGCGACGATGTTGTCGAAGTGACGAAGCTGCTTGAGTCGCTCGGCGTCGATATCGGCGTCACCGCCCCGCTCGGCGCGACGCCGGCCGATCTCACCTTGCTTGGCGAGGCGGATTTCAATGTCGTGCTCTATCCCGAGGTCGCGCTGCCGGCGGCGCGCCATCTCGAAAAGACGCATGGCCAGCCCTTCACCAAGACGGTCCCGATCGGCGTCGGCGCGACGCGCGACTTCATCGCAGAAGTCGCGGGGCTCACCGGGCGCGGCGCCGAGGAGACCGGCGAGGCCTCGCGCCTGCCCTGGTGGTCGCGCTCGGTGGATTCCACCTATCTGACCGGCAAGCGCGTCTTCATCTTCGGCGACGCGACCCATGCGCTGGCCGCCGAGCGCATCGCGCGCGAGGAACTCGCCTTCGACGTCGTGGGGCTCGGCACGTACAGCCGCGAATTCGCCCGCGAACTGCGCGAGCGCGCCAAGGCGCATGGCCTCGAAGCGCTCATCAGCGACGATTACCTGGAAGTGGAGGCCGCCATCGCCGCCGCCCGGCCCGATCTCGTGCTCGGCACGCAGATGGAGCGTCACATCGCCAAGCGGCTGCGCATTCCCTGCGCCGTCATTTCCGCTCCGACGCATGTGCAGGATTTTCCCGCCCGCTACTCGCCGCAGATGGGGCCGGAGGGCGCGAACGTCATCTTCGACGCCTGGATCCATCCGCTGATGATGGGTCTGGAAGAACATCTCATCGCGATGTTCCGCGAAGATTCCGAATTCCATGACGCCGCCGGACCCTCGCATCTAGGCGCCCCCCAAGCCGCGGCGCCGGCCGCCGAAGTCCCATCTCCCCCTTCGGGGACTTCCAAGCCGGACGCCGCGGCGCCGATCTGGCGCCAGGACGCCGAAAAGGAACTGAAGAAAATCCCCTTCTTCGTACGCGGCAAGGCCCGCAACAACACCGAGAGTTTCGCGCGCGCGCGGGGCCTGGCCACCATCACTGTCGAGACGCTGTACGATGCGAAAGCCCACTACGGCCGTTGAGGAAACATCCGTGAAGGTCGTGATCGTCACGATGGACTCGCATATCGCGAGCGCGACGGATCGCGCCCGCCTGACGCTGGCCAAAGAGATCGGCGGTTTGCGGCTGCACGTTCACGCGGCCTCCGAATTTTCCGCCGATCCCGCCAGATTGCAAAGCTGCCTGGCCGATATCGCCGACGCCGACATCATCATCAACGTGATGCTGTTCCTGGAGGAGCATTTTCAGCCGCTGCTCGAAGCTTTGAAGGCGCGGCGCGACAACTGCGACGCCATGATTTGCGCGATGTCGGCCGGCGAGGTGACAAAGCTCACCCGCATGGGCAAGTTCGACATGAGCGCGCCGGCGAGCGGCGCGATGGCTTTGCTCAAGAAGCTGCGCGGCGCGAAGGAAAAATCCGCGCCGGCCGGCGCCAACCAGATGGCGATGCTGCGCCGCATCCCCAAGCTGCTGCGCTTCATTCCCGGCACCGCGCAGGACGTGCGCGCCTATTTCCTGACGCTGCAATATTGGCTGGCCGGCTCCGAAGAGAACATGGCCAACCTCGTGCGCTCGCTGGTCGATCGCTACGCGGACGGGCCGCGACGGCGGCTGCGCGGCGCGGTGAAGGCTCTGCCGCCGACCGAATACCCCGAAATCGGCGTCTATCACCCCCGCATGGCCGGCCGCATCGCCGAGACGCTGGACAAGTTGCCGCCGCATGATGGGCCGATCAAGGCGACCGTGGGCCTGCTGGTGATGCGCTCCTATGTTCTGGCGGGCAACGCCGGCCATTACGACGGGATGATCGCGGCGCTCGAAGCGCGCGGACTGCGGGTGCTCCCGGTGTTCGCCACCGGTCTCGACGCGCGGCCCGCGATCGAAAGATTCTTCCTCAAGGACGGGCGGCCCACCATCGACGCGATGGCGTCGCTGATGGGCTTCAGCCTCGTGGGCGGCCCCGCCTACAACGACGCCAAGGCGGCCGAGGAGATCCTGTCGAGGCTCGATGTGCCGTATGTCGCCGCGCATCCCGTCGAATTTCAGACGTTGGAGCAATGGCAGGAGTCCGAGCGCGGGCTGTTGCCGGTGGAATCAACCATCATGGTCGCCATTCCCGAACTCGACGGCTCCACGGGGCCGGCGGTGTTCGGCGGTCGGGCGCAAGGCGGAACGACCTGCGCGGGTTGTCATCGCCAATGCCTGTTCCCGCGTTCGGAGAGCTTGCGCGACATGCACGTCTGCGCCGAGCGCGCGGAAGCGCTGGCGGCGCGCATCGAGAAACTGGCGCTGCTGCGCCGCTCCGAGCGCGCCGAGCGCAAAGTCGCCATCGTGCTGTTCAACTTCCCGCCCAACGCCGGCAACACTGGGACCGCCGCCTATCTGTCGGTGTTCGAATCCCTGCACCGCGTTCTCGTCGCCATGAAGGCCGCGGGCTACGCCGTCACGCCGCCCGCGAGCGTCGACGCCCTGCGCGACTCCATCCTGAAAGGCAATTCGGCCCGCTTCGGCGCGCTCGCCAATGTTCATGTGCGCGTGCCGACCGACGACCACGTTCGCCGCGAACGCTGGTTGAAGCCAATCGAAGCGCAATGGGGCCCGGCGCCAGGCCGTCAGCAGAGCGACGGCGCTTCGATCCATGTACTCGGCGAACGCTTCGGCAACGTGTTCGTCGGCGTTCAACCGGCCTTCGGCTACGAAGGCGATCCGATGCGCTTGCTGTTCGAGCGCGGCTTCTCGCCCACGCACGCCTTCTCCGCGTTCTACCGCTGGATTCGGCAAGATTTCGGCGCGCACGCTGTTCTGCATTTCGGCACGCATGGCGCGCTGGAGTTCATGCCCGGCAAGCAGACGGGACTTTCCGAATCGTGTTGGCCTGATCGTCTGATCGGGGATTTGCCTAATCTCTATCTCTATGCGTCCAACAATCCGTCCGAGGGCGCGATCGCCAAGCGGCGCGCGGCGGCGACGCTCGTCAGCTATCTCACGCCCCCGGTCGCCAACGCCGGCCTCTATCGCGGCTTGATTGATCTGAAGGCGACGCTAGATCGCTATCGTCGTTGCGGGCCGGACGCCGAGGCCGAGCGCGCCGAGCTTGCCGCCATCATTCAATCGCAGGCCAGCGAGCTTAATCTCGCCGAGTCCGCGCCGGCTTGGGATCCCGACGCCGAGGCCAGCATCCTGGCGCTCAGCGACGCCGTTCTGGAGTTGGAATACACTCTGATCCCGCACGGCCTGCACATCGTCGGAGAGCCGCTGACCTGCGAGGAGCGGATAGATATGTTGATGGCGATGGCGGAGTCGGCTAAGGGCGTGCGCCTGCAACGGCAAGATGTGGCGGCGCTGGTGAGCGGCGCACCCGTCGACAGCATCTCGCGCGACGAGACGATCCGCACCGCGCTGAAGGGGTTGGCGAGTTCGTCGGACTACCTGTCGCGCGATTATGAGATCGCCGCGATTTTGCACGCCCTCGATGGCCGCTTCGTGCGGCCCGCGCCTGGCGGCGATCTCCTGCGCATGCCGGAAATCCTGCCGACGGGCCGCAATCTGCACGGCTTCGATCCCTTCCGCATTCCCAGCGCCTACGCGGTTCAGGACGGCGCCAAGCAGGCCGCGCGGCTGCTCGAACGCTATCTCAACGACGACCATCCGTTGCCGGAAATGATCGCGATGGTGCTGTGGGGCACCGACAATCTGAAGACCGAAGGCGCCCCCATCGCGCAGGCGCTGGCGCTGATGGGCGCCGCGCCCCGGTTCGACAGCTACGGCCGCCTCGCCGGGGCAACGCTGATTCCGCTCGACCGGATGGCCTACCCGCGCATCGACGTGGTGATTTCGCTGTCCGGCATTTTCCGCGATCTGTTGCCGCTTCAGATCAAGCTGCTGGCGGAGGCGGCCTTCATGGCGGCTTCGGCCGACGAACCCTGCGAGCGCAACTTCGTGCGCAAGCACGCGCTCGCCTTCGTCGCCGAGCACGGCGGAGACCTTGAGACCGCTTCGCTGCGCGTTTTCGGCAACGCCGACGGCGCTTACGGCTCCAACGTCAACAATCTCGTCGAGAGCAGCGCCTGGGACAACGAGGACGAACTCGCCGAGACCTACACCCGCCGCAAGGGCTTCGCCTATGGCCGCGCCGGCGCGCCCGTTCTGCAACGCGCCCTGCTCAACAGCGTGCTGAAGCGCGTCGATCTCGCCTATCAGAACCTCGATTCCGTTGAGCTTGGCGTCACAACGGTCGACAATTACTTCGATACGCTCGGCGGCGTCAGTCGCGCGGTGAAGCGGGCCAAGGGCGCGGTCGCGCCGGTCTATATCGGCGACCAAACAAAGGGCCAGGGCGTCGTGCGCACGCTCACCGAGCAGGTGGCGCTGGAGACCCGCACCCGGATGCTCAATCCTAAATGGTACGAGGGCATGCTCAAACATGGCTACGAAGGCGTGCGCCAGATCGAGGTTCATGTGACAAACACGATGGGCTGGTCGGCCACCACCGGCCAGGTCGATCCCTGGATCTACGAGCAGATCACCCGCACCTATGTGCTCGACCCTGAAATGCGCGCCCGCATGGCGCAGCTCAACCCAACCGCCTCCGCCAAGATGACCAATCGCATCCTGGAGGCGCATGCGCGCGGCTATTGGAAGCCGGACGCCGAGACCCTCGCCTCACTCCGAGACGCGGGCGATGAAATGGAAGACCGCCTCGAAGGCGTGATCGCGGAGGTCGTATGAATCTCGTTCTCAGAAATCGTCAGCCCGCCGGCTCCCTGCAAGTGGAGCTTGACCCGAACCTCGACATCGGCACGGCGAAAGTGTTCGCCGTCTATGGCAAGGGCGGCATCGGCAAAAGCACGACGTCGTCCAACTTGTCGGCGGCGTTCTCCAAGCTCGGCAAGCGCGTGTTGCAGATCGGCTGCGATCCCAAGCACGATTCCACCTTCACCTTGACCAAGCGCCTCGCGCCGACCGTGATTGATGCGCTCGAAGCGGTGCAGTTCCACACCGAGGAACTGCGGCCCGAGGATTACGTCGTGGAAGGCTACAACGGCGTCAAATGCGTGGAGGCGGGCGGACCGCCGGCCGGCACAGGTTGCGGCGGCTTCGTGGTCGGGCAAACAGTCAAGCTGCTAAAGGAGCATCGCCTGCTCGAAGACACCGACGTCGTGGTCTTCGACGTGCTCGGCGACGTCGTGTGCGGCGGCTTCGCCTCGCCGCTCCAGCACGCCAACCGCGCCCTCATCGTCACCGCCAACGATTTCGACTCCATCTTCGCCATGAACCGCATCGTCACCGCGATCAACGCCAAGGCGAAGAACTATGAGGTCCGGATCGGCGGCGTCATCCTCAACCGCAGCGCCGGCGCCAATGAAGTTGATCGCTACTGCGAACAGACCGGCCTCAGGCGCGTCGCCCATATCCAGGACCTCGACGCCGTTCGCCGCAGCCGGCTGAAGAAATGCACATTGTTCGAAATGGACCCGACGCCCGAAGTCGAGACCGTGCAGAACGAATATCTCTCGCTCGCCGATCGCCTGTGGGCAGGCTTCCCCGCACAGGAAGCCACGCCCATGAAGGACCGCGACCTCTTCGAGTTCCTGGGGTTCGACTGATGGCGAACGCGACCTATCTCACCCGCCGCGACGAGCTGCGCACCTATTTCGACCGCACGGCGGTCGAAGCCTGGCGCCGCCTGACCTCCGACGAGCCGCTCGGCCGCATCCGCGCCACGGTGCGCGCCGGCCGCGACGAAATGCGTGCGACGCTGCTCTCCTGGTTGCCCGCGGATCTCCGGGGCGCCTGCGTCCTCGACGCCGGCTGCGGCGCCGGCGCCTTCGCCACAGCGCTCGCCGAGCGCGGAGCGCGAGTCGTCGCCATCGACATCTCCCCCACTCTCGTCAGTCTCGCCAGAGAGCGCGCGCGCGCCGGCCTCGACATTGATTGGCGCGTCGGCGACATGCTCGATCCCGCGCTCGGGCGCTTCGATTACGCCGTCGCAATGGACAGCCTCATCCATTACAACGCTGAGGACATCGCGCAGGCGGTGGCCAAGCTCAGCCAGCGCGTCGCCAGCGCCGTGGTGTTCACCGTGGCGCCGCGCACGCCCTTGCTCACCTGCATGCACGCCGTCGGCCGCTTCTTTCCGCGCGGCGACCGCGCGCCGGCCATAGCCCCGATCTCGCAGGAGCGTCTGGCGCTGGCGATGACCACTCACGCCGAACTCGATGATTGGCGCCTGGCGCGCACGCATCGCATCACGAGCGGCTTCTACATCTCGCAGGCGATGGAGGCGCTGAGGCCATGAACCGCGCCGCCGCCGCCATCGTCCGGGGCATCACGCAGCTCGGGCCGCAATATCTGCCGTTCGCGGACGCCGCGACCGAGGAGTTGCCGCTCGGCCGGCTCATGCGCTTGTCGCTGTTCCAGGTCACGGTCGGCATGGCTGCGGTGCTGATGATCGGCACGCTGAACCGGGTGATGATCGTCGAGTTGAACGTTCCCTCTTGGATCGTCGCGCTGATGTTGGCGCTGCCGCTGCTTTCGGCGCCGCTGCGCACTCTGGTCGGCTTCCGCTCCGACCATCATCGCTCCGTGCTCGGCTGGCGACGCGTGCCCTTCATCTGGTTCGGCACGATGTCGCAATTTGGCGGCTTCGCCATCATGCCCTTCGCGCTGCTGATCCTTTCCGGCGATACGACGGGGCCGATCTGGATCGGCGACATCGCCGCCGCGCTCGCCTTCTTGTTGGTCGGCGCGGGTCTGCACACGGTGCAAACCGTCGGCCTCGCCCTCGCCACCGATCTTGCGCCCGAGCGCGCGCGCCCGAAAGTGGTGGCGCTGCTCTGCGCCATGCTGCTGTTCGGCATGGCGGCCTCGGCTTTGTTGTTTGGTCTGCTGCTGCGCCATTTCAGCGAAATCCGTCTCATCCAGGTGGTTCAGGGCTCGGCGGTCGTCACCATCGTACTCAACGGCGTCGCGCTGTGGCAGCAGGAGCCGCGCAACATGACGCCCGCCGCCAGCCAAAGGCGGGTCGGCTTCTTCGACGCCTGGCGCAGCTTCTCGACCGCCTCTCGCACCCGTCGCCGGTTGCTCGCCATCGCGCTAGGCACCGCCGGCTTCTCTATGCAGGACATCCTGTTGGAGCCCTATGGCGGTAAAATCCTCAAGCTGCCCGTCGGCGCCACCACCGCGCTGACCGCGATGCTCGCCATCGGCGGCGGCATCGGCTTGTTGCTGGCGGCGCGACGGCTCAATCACGGCGCTGATCCGCACCGCGTCGCAGGCTTCGGCGCCTTGATTGGCGTCATCGCCTTCGCGTTCGTGATGTTCGCGGCGCCGCTGGCTTCGGCCCAGGCTTTCGGCCTCGGCGTCGGCCTCATCGGCCTCGGCGGCGGATTGTTTGCTCATGGCACGCTCACAGCCTCGATGGCTGCGGCGCGCCCCGAGGACCGCGGCCTGGCCCTCGGCGCCTGGGGCGCGGCGCAAGCGACGGCCGCGGGCCTCGCCATCGCGCTGTCGGGCCTCATCAACGATGTCGGCGGCGCGCTGGCAATGCGCGGCGCCTTCGGCGACGCGCTCGCCGATCCCGCCACCGGCTTCTCGCTGGTTTATGGTTGCGAGGTCTTGTTGTTGTTGGCCACCATCGTCGTCATCGGCCCGCTGTCGCGCCGCCGACTCCCCATCGCCGAGCCGCTGCTCGACGTCGTTTCCCCGATCCGCTTCAACCCCGGAGGTCTGCCATGATGCGCGGAGCCATTCTGCATCTCGACGTGGCGCAAATTGTGCTCTACGCCTTCTTCATATTCTTCGCCTGCCTCGTCTGGTATCTGCGCCAGGAAGATCGGCGCGAAGGCTATCCACTCGAATCGGAAGCTGACGGCGGCGTGAGGTCGCCGGGATTCCTCTTCATCCCGGCGCCCAAGGCTTTCCGTCTCGCCGACGGAACGATCCTCAAGGCGCCGACGCTGCAAGCCGACACGCGCGCACTCAACGCCGCCAAGGTCGAGCCGTGGCCGGGCGCGCCGCTGGAGCCGACCGGCGATCCGCTGCTCGCCGGCGTCGGGCCAGGTTCCTACGCCATACGCCCCGAGGTTCCGGCCAAGACCCACGAGGGTCACGACCTCATAGCGCCGCTGCGCATCGCCACCAACTTCACGGTCGCTCCTGAAGCCGGCAATCCGCTCGGCTTCACTGTGATCGCCGCGGACCGTCGCGCGGCGGGAACAATCAGCGACCTCTGGGTCGACCGTTCGGAATCTCTGCTGCGCTATTATGAGGTCGCTCTGGAGAGCAGCCGATCGGTGCTGGTCCCCGTGCACTTCGCCGACGTCAACTATCGCACCCGCACCGTCAAGATCACGGCGCTGAAGGCGAGCCAGTTCCAACAAGTTCCCGCGCTCGCCAATCCCGACAGCGTCACCATGCAGGAGGAGGACAAGATTTCCGCCTTCTACGGCGCCGGCGCCCTCTACGCTACGCCCGCCCGCGCGGAGCCGCTGCTATGAAAGCGATCAATCTCGAAAAGCTGCTGCCCGCCGACATTCCGCCTGGCGAGCGCATCCTTTGGTTCGGCCGTCCGGAGCCGATAAGTCTCTGGCGGCGCGCCTATCGCGCTGATTGGGTCGGCGCGTGGTTCGCGGCGATGACGCTGTGGAACCTCGTCAGCGTCAGTCAGAGCGACGGGCTTTTCGCGGGCTTCGTCTCAGCCGTGCGCACGCTCGGCGTCGGCGCGGCGGCCCTGGCGCTGCTCTCGCTGCTGGCTCTGCTCAGCGCCCGCACGACGCTCTACGTCGTCACCGAGCGGCGCGTCGTGGTGAAGACCGGCGTGGCGCTGCCGATGTTCATCAACGTGCCGTTCAAACAAGTGGCGAGCGCCAACCTGCGCGTCTTTACCGATGGCGCGGGGGATGTCACGCTCGGCCTCACGGACAAACAGCGCATTCCCTATCTGGCGCTGTGGCCGAGCGCGCGCCCGCTGCGCCTTTCGAGCCCGGAGCCGGCGCTGCGCAGCATCGCCAACGCCCGCGACGTAGCGGAAGCGCTCGGCCGCGCCTTGGCGCAGGCCTCGGCGCGCGCTCCGTCTGCCTCGCCCGCCCCTGTCGCTCACGCCGACGCCGCCCCCGCTGCGGCGGCGGCCGCCTGAACAGGAAAGGGAACGCCGATGGTTGAAGCCATTCAAACACAGGTCGGAGGCGTCCCGCGCCGTGTTCTTATCGGCGCCGGCGCGCTTGTCGCCTTTGCGCTCTGCGGCGCGCTATTTGGTCGCGCCTCCGGCGTCGGCGACGTGCGTATGCAAGAGACCCATGCCTATCAGGTGCTGCAACTGCGCTTCATCGACCGCAACGACGGCGCCGTCGCCATTCAGGACGCCGACACCGGCGTCCAGCTTTACAGGGTCGCGCCGGGAACCAACGGCTTCGTGCGCGCGGCGTTGCGCGGGTTTGCTCAAGAGCGCTTGCGCGATGGCATCGGCCCCGCTACGCCTTTCACGCTGACCCGTTGGTCCGACGGCACCTTGTCGCTTCAGGACAAAGCGATTGGCCGCCGCATCGACCTCGACTCCTTCGGCCACACTCAGGCGGAAGTGTTCGCTCAATTGTTCCTCGTCAAGGAGGCGGCCAAATGAGCTTTCTCAGCGCTTGGGGGCGCAAGCGGTTCGAGTTGCCCTGCACGGTCGAAATCGAGAACACGCCGCAATCCCTGCACGCTCACGTCGTGCTCGACGGCGATTTCGTCGTCCAACCCGGCGACGAGGTTCAGGTGATCGACGCGCCGGGCCGTCCACCTTATGGCGAGCGCCTCGTGGTTCGCCGCAAGGCCGTCGTCACCCGCGCCGGCGCCCTGGAGCGTCTGTGGACGCGGCTTGTCGGCAATTTCGAGCTTACCGAGCTTTATGACGTCAGCTTCACCGAACGGAGGGTTCTATGAACGCGCCGACCCGCAACATCGAGACCGCAGAGGCGACGCGCGCCGCGCTCGAAAACACCGTGCTGAGCCCGCGTTTCTACACCACGGACTTCGAGGAACTGGACCGCGTCGATGTCAGCTCCGTGCGTCAGGATTGGGATAAATTGATCGCCGAACTGCGGGCCGATCCCAACCGGCGCCATTTCGTGCGCAACGAGGAGTTCGATCAGGTTTTCGAGCTGCCTTCCGATCTCGACCGCGAGTTCCGCGATTTCCTCGTCTCGTCGATCACTGCCGAGTTTTCGGGCTGCGTGCTTTATGCGGAAATGAAGAAGCGCGCCAAGAACCAAGACGTTCGCGAACTCTTCACCTACATGAGCCGCGATGAGGCCCGCCATGCCGGTTTCATCAACGACACCTTGAAGGATTTCGGCATCGGCGTCGATCTCGGGTTTCTCACCAAGGTGAAGAAATACACCTTCTTCCGGCCGAAGTTCATCTTCTACGCCACTTATCTATCCGAGAAGATCGGTTACGCCCGCTACATCACCATCTACCGCCTGCTGGAGCAATCGCCGGAGCGGCGCTTCCACCCGATCTTCAAATGGTTCAAGAACTGGTGCAACGACGAGTTCCGCCACGGCGAGGCGTTCGCGCTGCTGATGCGGGCCGATCCCAGGCTCACGTCGGGGATCAATGTCTGGTGGATCAAGTTCTTCGTGCTGGCGGTGTTTGCCACCATGTATGTGCGCGACCATTGCCGCCCCGCCTTCCACAAGGCGGTGGGCATCCGGCCGGACGATTACGATTTCCGCGTGTTCCGGCTGTGCTCGGAGATTTCGCGCCAGACCTTCCCGCTGACGCTCGATCTCGATCATCCCGCCTTCAAGGCGGGGCTTGATCGGTTGGTGGGCATCGCGCGGGCGATGGAGCGCGCGAGCGCGCAAGGCGGCCTCTGGGGCAAGCTGAAAAAGGGCGCCTATGCGGGGTTGGCGGCGCTCACCTTCGCAAGGCTTTATCTCATCCCCGCCAAGGCCAACGCGCTGCCGGCCGACATTCGCCTTGAGCCAGTCTGGTAGTACGCCGATGACCAACTACGGTCTGCCAATTCTTGCGACGCTTGCGCTCTGGTGGGGCTCCACCGGCGCCATCTTCTTTGTCGACAACCTGCCGCCGCGCACCTATCGCTATACCTGGGCAGGCGCGACGCTGCTCGTCGCCTTTGCGCTTTGGGGCCTGGCGGCGACGGTCGACGATACGCGCCAGAGCGCGGCTTACGGCGCCTTCAGTTATGGCCTCATCTGCTGGGGCTGGCAGATCGTCACCTTTTACACCGGCGCCATCACCGGCCCCTGCCGCACGCCCTGCCCGCAGGAGCTTCGTGGCCTCGCGCGCTTCGTCCAAGCTGTGCGCACCAGCCTTTATCACGAGATGTCGGCGCTGGTTGGCGCCGTCGTCCTGCTCACGATCACGCATGGCCATGCCAATCAGATCGGCTTCTGGACCTATGTGACGCTGTGGTGGATGCATGAGAGCGCCAAGCTCAACGTGTTCTTCGGCGTGCCCAATCTCGGCGAGGAGATGCTGCCGGAGCGGTTGCGCTATCTGGCGAGCTACATGGCGCGCCGGCCGATGAACATGTTCTTCCCTTTTTCGGTGACGATCTCGACCATCGTCACCATGTGGCTCGCCGGGCGCGCGGTGTCGGCGACGAGTGCGTTCGAGGCCTGCGGGTTCACGATGCTGGGTACGCTGATGGCGCTGGCGGTGGCCGAACATTGGTTCCTTGTCGCGCCGCTCAACGGCAATGCGCTGTGGGGGCCGATGACCCGGCGCAGCGCCGCCGACGCCTCGGCACTGCTGGAAAGCGAGTTCGCGGCGCTGGAAAGTTTCGTCCAGCAAGCCTCGCTTCAGGCGCCGCAGGAGAATTGGAGCGCGGCGCTGCCGGCTTATTGCGACCCCCGCCATCTCGGCCATGTGCTGGAGTTAGCGGCCGCCGGCGCTTATGGCGAGGTCGAGGCGGTCAAGGGCGCCATGCGCACTAGAGCGAACTGGATCGCCTTCGAGATCAACGGCAGCCGCGCCCGCATGTCGCCTTTCGCGCCGCAGCGCCTGCAAGAACCACTCATCGTCGCGACCGGGCGTCGCTTCGATCGCCAACGCCTAATGGCCGCGCTGGAGAATTGCGCCGCCTGAACAATCTGCGGGAGGAATAGATGACTGCAACCGCCAACAACCATATTGCGCATTTCGCTTCCGCCTTGCAGACGCTCAAGGACGAGAAGCGCTA
>JAJYDD010000471.1 GCA_021777795.1 Pseudomonadota bacterium
AAGACGCGGCGCGCAAGGCCGACGACGCCAAACAATCGTTGGCCAAGGCCAACGCCAAGCTCGGGCGCACCAAGCTCGTCGCGCCGATCGACGGCGTCGCCCAGCAACTCACCGTCACCACCATCGGGCAGGTGGTGACCACCGGCCAGCAATTGCTCGTCATCACGCCCGGCGGGGGGCCATTGCAGGTGGAGGCGCTGGTCGCCAATCTCGACATCGGTTTCGTCAAGATCGGCCAGCCGGCGATCGTCAAGGTCGACGCCTTCCCGTTCACCCGCTTCGGCACGCTGAAGGGCAAGGTGGCGCGCATCGCTCAGCAGGCCGTCGACGAGACCGAGGCCAAGCGGGCGATGGCCAACGTCACCGCGCCCTCCAACGCGGCGCCGCCGCAGACCAGCGGCCCCGGCCAGCCGGAGAGCTTCGTCTTCCCCGTCACCATCTCGCTGGAGCGCAGCGCGATGAAGATCGGCGGCGGCGACATCCCGCTGAACCCCGGCATGACCGTCACCGTCGAGATCAAGACCGACAGCCGCCGCGTCATCGACTACCTGCTGTCGCCGCTCGCCAAGGTCGCCTCCGAAGCCATGCGTGAGCGTTGACGCGCGGCGCGGCGCAGAGGAAGGCGCTGCGCTCCGAATAGGTTGAACTCATCGATCTCGGCTGCGACGTAATGATTTCGGGTTCGCGAGGGCCGATGTCGACGCCTTGCCCATCGAGGTGAGCGGCGGCGCTGAAGCTGCGGACGGCGCCCCGGCGCTGATGGCCACGGGGCCGGCGCCGTCGGGCCCGGGCGAGGCGCAGCACCCGGAAAATCATGCGCAGCTGATGCGCGCCGGGCGCCTAAATGCGGCATGCCGGATTGGCGCTTCGAACGCGACCGGCCGCGGCAAAGCCGAGAGATCCGCGAACGCTCGCCGGCGGGAGACAATGTCCTTGTCCATTGCCGCAGCGGCTTCGATTGCGCCCGCGTGCGCCGGCTCGGATGCAGTTGCGCGCGATGGCGATGGCAAGATGGCTCTCGCCCGTTCCGGTTCCGCCTATCAGGGCGACGTTACGCTGTTCGGCATGAAGGCGCCGCCGGCGAGCGCGCGAACGAGCACTTCGTTGATCGGCGTATCCTTGTAGGCGAACTCGTCGATGTCCCAGCGAAATCCGCAGGGTTCCGCGAGCCGAGCGGCAGCTTGGCGATCGTCAGTTGAACCTTGATCGATCGCGCCTGCGCTTCGGAAATCGCGGCGCGCGGCAGGTCGTCGACGAAGCGCTGCGGTTCGTGCCGGCGCATCAGCGCCACCGCGAGTGTCTCGACGGTGCGCCGCCTTCATGCCATAGAGCTTCAACTCTCCCATCATGTCGCGCCCTTCGACCCGTTCCATCAGAGGCTCCTCAAGCTTTCGTAACGGGCGCGGTTGGCGACCGGCGCATGGTGCAGCCCTACGAAAAGATCGCTGAGCGGCTGCGCCACGAGGACGAATGACTTGAATCTGAGGACATCGCCCGACGTCGAGGCCGATAAATCGCTTGCATATTTGCGCAATCGGGTCGCTTTTTGTTTGGGTTGAAGACAGGATCACTCGCGCCCACCAACTCTTTTCAATCTTGCTCTGGGGATTCGAGAAACGACGCTCGCATCCGAACATGCGGAAACACCTCGAAGCTGCTACGGCATGGCGCTTTTGCTGTGAAGACGATGCGATTTCGCCGACGCAGGCACTTTCCGCCAACGCGCGCTCGCAATACGCGAAATGGCGCTCGGCTAACGGCGCCCAGAAGACGCCGAATGCTTCGACGCTCTTGCCAGCGCCTCGCAAAATCCAGGGCGAACTCAGCGAGGCGCCACGAGTCCTGGAGGGCCCGTTTGCAATACGGGAGAGAGCGTCGAGATTGGAGAATGTCCTTACGGCGTTGTGTCTTGAAGGTCTGGCCACATTGTTATTTGAGTAGCGGGACTTCGCCGGAGCGAGGGCCCCCTCAGCGCGCACACTCTCCAACTTAGAAGCGATTCGCAAAACCAATCACCGCCTGTCGCAAGGTTGCCCCACCTTGGGCGCGGGCGGGCTCCGGTTTCACGCTGTTGTTCGAGGCCTATGTGCTGACGCTAGCCAAGGCGATGCCGATCGCCAACGCGGCCGAGCGGTTGGGCGAGCACGATACGCGACTGTGGCGCATCGTCGAGCACTATGTTTGGCGCGCGGTGGAGAAGTTGGACCTTTCGGAAGTTCGGCGCATCGCCGCCGACGAAACCTCGGCGCGGCGCGGCCACGACTACATCAGCCTCTTCGTCGACATGGCGCGGCGCAAGGTCGTCTACGTCACCGAAGGCAAAGACGCCGCGACCGTGAAGGCGCTCAAAGAGTTCCTGGAGAGCCACGGCGGCGACGCGAAAGCCGTCACCGACGCCAGCATCGACATGGGAGCGGCGTTCGAGGCAGGGATCAAGGAGAACTTCCCAACGCCGAGATCACGTTCGACAAGTTCCATGTCGTCAAGCTCGCCAACGAGGCGGTCGACGAGGTTCGTCGTCGGGAGGCGCGGAACAATTTCCAGATCAAGGGCCGACGCTACATATTCCTGAAGAACGTCGACAATCTGACGTTGGAGGAAAAAGAAACGCTATCGAAATTGGAAGCGCAAAATCTGGACACGACCCAAGCCATGCGGATCCGCATGAACCTGCAACAGTTGTTCGCCAAGGACGCCAACACGGCCGCCCGTTTCTTGGTTCGTTGGAACGCCTGGGTTCAAGTCAGCGACCTCGGTCCGATGAAGAAGCTCGCCCGCACGATCATGGCCAAATCCAAGGGCATTCTTCGATCCATCGAAACCGGCCTTTCCAACGGCGTCCTGGAGGCCATCAACGGCAACGTCCAAGCGGCCAAACGAAAGGCCAAAGGCTATCGCTCCAAGCGAAACCTCAAAGCCATCGTCTACCTGATTGCCGGCGACGTTCTAGAAAATTTACCCACTTGAAACAGCGAGGAGCCGTCGCTAAGCTTGGCTTGCTCCCGCCGAAGCACCTCAATCCTCGCGCGCTTGACTGGGCCGAAAATAGCCTTGTCCGAGCGCGTATCGGGGCCAGGTTGCGCCTCCGCGCTGACTATGTTGCGGCAGTCATGCGAGATATACTCATCATGATCGTAATTCGGGGCGCGGTCGCTCGCAATCGCCAACTTAAGAGACACGTCTTTCTTGGCTTCGGCCACATCGCGCATTTCGAGCGGTGGATTGTCCAGCCAGCCGCTCTCGTAGCTCGCATCGAGGCGCTTCACATAATCGCGGACAACGACGCGATCTTCGACGCGCTACTTGACGTCTTCCACCGCCCGCCTTTTCACCGCCTGCGCCTTGCTCGTCGCGCCAAGACTGAACTTGACGACGGGCTTACCGAAGCGCGCCTTTTGCAAATGCGGGCACACGCCGGCGATAGCCCCAAGCCCCGTTCGGGAGTTTGACCAGATGAAATGTATCGGACACCTCAACCATCCCCTTTGTGTACCACGCAGTGCACCGTCGGAGAAGGCTAAGCTACTGTTATTTAAAAGGTTAAGTCTTCACAACCGTTAGAAGAATTTTGGTGGAGCTGAGGGGAATCGAACCCCTGACCTCTGCAGTGCGATTGCAGCGCTCTCCCATCTGAGCTACAGCCCCGGCCGGGGCGCTCTTTAACGTGCGCTTGTGGCG
>JAJYDD010000472.1 GCA_021777795.1 Pseudomonadota bacterium
TCTCGCGCGCACCGCGCCGAACGGCGGGCTGTTCTCCTGGGTGACGCTGCCGCAGGACATGGACGCGGGCGCCTTGCTGGCGCGTTCGCTTGCACAAGTCGGCGTCGCCTTCGTTCCCGGCGCGGCTTTCCATCCCGACGGCAGCGGCGCCAACACGCTGCGGCTGTCCTATTCGCTGCCGACGGGCGAGCGCATCGAGGAAGGCATCTGGCGGCTGGCGAAGGCGATGTGAGCGCCCTTCACCGCGCCGCCATGATGTGGTTGCGCACCACGGGATAAATCTGCGCGTCCCAACGCTTGCCGTTGAACACGCCATAATGGCCGACGCCGGCTTGCAGGTGATGCGTCTTCATGTAGGGGCGCAGGCCCGAGCAGAGATCCTGCGCCGCCAGCGTCTGCCCTATCGAGCAGATGTCGTCCTTCTCGCCTTCGACGGTGAGCAGAAAGGTCTTGCGGATGGCCCGCATATCGATCTTCTCGCCCTGATAAGTCAGTTCGCCCTTCGGCAGCAGGCAGCGCTGGAACACTTGATCGATGGTTTCCAGATAAAACTCCGCCGTCATGTCCATCACCGCGAAATATTCGCGGTAGAACTCGGCGATGGCGTCGGCCTTCTCGTGCTGGCCCTCGGCGCGATAGCGCCAGAAATCGACGAAGGCGCCCTGATGGCGGGCCGCGTTCATGCTCATGAACGCCGAAAGCTGGAGAAAGCCCGGATAGACCTTGCGCCCCCGCCCCGCGAATTTCCAGGGCACCGACGTTATGAGATTGTCGCGGAACCAAGACAGCGGCTTGTCGTTGGCGAGTTTGTTGACGCCGTTGGGCTGAATGCGAACGTCGATCGGTCCGGCCATCAGGGTCAGGCTTTGCGGCTGGATGTTGGCGCCCTCCATCGCCAGCACGGCGGTGGCGGCGAGCGCGCTCACCGTCGGCTGGCAGACCGCGACGATGTGGCTGTCCTCACCCAGGAAGCGCACGAAATCGACGAGATAGCGGGTGTAGGTCTCCAGCCCGAACACGCCGTCCTCCAGCGCCACGTCGCGCGGATTGACCCAATCGGTGAGATAGACCTGATGGTCGCGCAGCAATGTGCGCAAAGTGCCGCGCAAGAGCGTGGCGAAATGGCCCGACATGGGGGCCACCAGCAGTACCTTCGGGTCGCCTTCGCCGCCCTCGCGGCAGAAGCGGGTTAGGTTGCAATATGGCGTCGCCATCGCGACCTCGTGGAACACCGGCGCCCGCTCGCCGCGCGTCTCGACCCAGTTGACGCCGAAATCGGGTCGCACATGGGTGAAGCCGAACAGCGCGAAACCCTCTAGCGCCGCGCCGCTCCAGGCGAACGGCACATTAGGCAGAAAGGCGCTCCACGCCCGCATCGCACCCGCCGCGCCGGCGGCGAAAATGCGCCACGGCTCGGCCGCGTCGGTCGCCAATTGGTAGGAATCGTATAACATCGCCCCATCGTCTCCCGCGAGGACCGCTAGCGGGCGTCGCGGCGCCGATGGCATGGCGCTTGCTCCACCCCCGGCCAGTCCCGCCGGTCCATAAATCAATAGAGCAGGAACGACACATGGCCGCCGCCACCCTGAGCCTGAGTAGCAAGAACTATTCCTCATGGTCCATGCGGGGCTGGCTGATGGCGAAGCTGGCAGGCATAGATTTCAGGGAAGTTATCGTCGAGCCCGACGACGCCGACGCGCGCGCCGAAATCCTGCTGCTGTCGCCCTCAATCCTGGTGCCCTGCCTCACCTATGACGGCGTGCGGGTATGGGATACGCTCGCCATCGGCGAATTTCTGCATGAAATCGCGCCAAAGAAGGAACTTTTGCCTAAAGATAGGGCAGCGCGCGCCCATGCCAGGGCGATCTGCGGCGAGATGCACTCGGGCTTCACTTCGCTGCGCCAGGCGCTGCCGATGAACATCAAGGGCCATTTCCCCGGCTTCAAGATCTGGTCGAAGGCGCAAGCCGACATCGAGCGCATCAAGACCATCTGGGCCGAGTGCCTCTCGACCTATGGCGGCCCGTTCCTGTTCGGCAAGGTGACGCTCGCCGACGCCATGTACGCGCCCGTCGTCAGTCGCTTCCGCACCTATGACGTGAAGCTGGAGGGCGCGCTCGCCGCCTATGCCGATCGCATATGGGCGTTGCCGGCGGTGACGGAATGGCGCGAGGCGGCGCTGGCCGAGAAAGAGGAAATCGAAGAACTGGAGGTCGAATTTTAACGTCGCGGCAAGCTGGACGCGCCATGCTGCGCTCCGCGTAGCGAGTAAGCGTGGAGCGTATCATGGCGACGACGCCGGCCGGCGGAGTGGACGCGGCGCAGTTGCGCCACGCGATTTATGACAAAGGCGCGGCGACGCGCGTCGATCTCGCGGGACTTCTGGCGCTCGGCCGCGAGGCCGGCGACGAACCCGCCTTCCTCGCCCTGCTCGCCGAAGTCGCCGCCGACGTAATGACCGAGGAAGTCGATCCCGTCGGCTATGTGAGCGAGACCGACGCGGATTGGCTTGTCGCCCAGCTTGGCGACGGCGCCGGGCTTTCCTGCCGCGCCGAGTTCGAGGCGCTTAAGGCCGTTCTCGGCCATGCCGTCAGCGCCCCCGCCTCGCTCGCCGCCTTCGGGCTGCGCGAAGTCGAGCGCGCCATCCTCACCGGCCGACGCGCGGCCGTCGGCGGCGCCGCAAACGAGCCCGGCATCGTCACAGCCGAGGATGTCGAGGCGCTGCGCGCCGTCTGCTACGCCCCGACCGCCGGCGCGCCGCTGCATGTCGGCCGCGACGCGGCCGAAGCCTTGTTCGACATCGCCCATGCCACCGCCACGGCGCAAAACGACCCCGCGTTCCCCGAATTCTTCGCCCGCGCCGTCAGCAATTACCTTATCGGCGCGGCCTTTGTCGCCGCCCCTTCGCGCGAGGCGACGTTGGCCGAGGAGCGCGCGATGGACCAACGCGTCCGCTTCGGCGCGTTCCTGTCGCGGCTCGCCGGCGGCCTCACGGCGTCGCACGCGGCGGATGGGCGCAAATCCGTCGAGCAACTCGCCGAAGCCCGCTATCGCGAGGAGAACGACGAGACCGAGGCGCGGCTCGACGCGGCTTCGCGCATCGACGCCGGCGAGGCGAAATGGGTTCTGGCGCATCTCGCGCGCGGCGGCGAATTGTCGCCGGCCGAGAAGCGCCTCATCGCCTTCCTGCGCGACGAAGCCAACGGCGCGCCGCCGGAAATCGCGGCGCTGTTCGCAAAAGCCGCGTAAGCGCCAGTCCGGCGCAAGTCGGCGCCGGCAAGCTTTTCCCGCCGCTTCGGCCGAGGAAAGGCAAGGCCATCCACATCCCCCGCGCCACGCTCGCCGCCTTCGCCGCGCTTGCGCTTGCAGCGCTGGCGGTGGCGGCGGCGGGCGTGTTGGTCGCGCCCGCCCTGCCCTTCGGGCTCGGCGCGCTGGCCGCGCTCCTGGCCGCGCTGGTCGCGGTCGAGCGCACTTTTGGCGCGCGCCTTTCCACCTTGCGCGCCCCGTTCGCGCCGCCGGCCGACCCCGAAAGCCTCGATCCCCTCGACCGACTCGCCGGCCGCATCGCCGCCGCGCTGGCGGCCGAGCGACGGCGCGCCGACACCGCCGAGGCTAATGCGGACTTGCGCGTCCGCGAGGCCGAGGCGCGCATTCCCGCTGCGGCCGAGAC
>JAJYDD010000473.1 GCA_021777795.1 Pseudomonadota bacterium
CGGCGGTGCTCGCCCATTATCCCGGCGGAGCCGATGCGCAGGCGAGCGCTTCGGCGCTCGGCGGCGATCTCGTCATCGTCAACAAGACCTGGGCCTGGATCGAGGCGCAGAAGGCGAGCGGTCGAGCCGAAATCTATCGCTACCGCTTCGACCGCGCCCCGCCCGTGCGGCCGGGCTGGTTCGGGGAGCGCGACGCGAGCCAGGCGGGCGCCTTCCACGCCGGCGACATCCCCTATACGCTCGACACGTTGGACGCGATGCCCTGGGATTACGCCGCCGCCGATCGCGCGGCGGCTGAGATCGCCCCGGCCTATTGGGTGAATTTCGTCAAGACGGGGAATCCCAACGGGCCGGGCCTGCCGCTTTGGCCGTCCTATCGGACCAGCGGCGAGGTCATGTACATCGACGGGGCGTGTCGCGCTGCGCCCGAGGCGGGGCGAGAGCGGCAGGCGTTCCTGCGCGGGCTCGTCAATCCGCCGTCGGGGCGGTGAGCAGTTCCGTCATCGATTCCACCCGCGCGGTAGTCTCCTCGATGGCGGCTTCGAGCGCGGCCGCGCGGGCTTCGGCGGCCTGACGCGCGCCGACTTCCCGCGCCAGCGCCTCGGCGGATTCGGCGCTCTGCGCCTCGGCCTTGCGCTTGGCGTCGAACAGTTCGTCGGCCAGACTCAGCGCCGCCATGACCACGATGCGCTGGTCGGCGATGTCGCGGAATTCGCCCTGCATTTCGCCGATCTTGCCATCGACGAGCGAGGCGAGGGCGGCCAGATGCGCCTCCTCGCCGGGATTGCAGGCGAGCCGATAGGACCTGCCGCCGATGTTGACCAGCACCTGCGGCATGGTTCCCCCTTAACCGCCGGAGCGGCCGAGCCAGCGCTCGATGACGCCGGCGGCGCGCGTGATCCGCTCCATCGCGGCCGAATTGGCTTCCGCCAGCGCGCGCTGGGCGTCAAGCGCGGCGTCGAGTTCAACGGCGAGACGGGCGCGATCGTCCTGCATCATCGCCAATTCCGCCTCGGCGTCGGAGCGCACGGCGTCGCGGCCGGCGCGCTTCTCCGCCGCCGCTTCGAGATTGTCGAGCGCGGCGCGCAGCCGTAAAAGCGCGGGATCGGGGAAGTCGCCGGACAAAGGGTCTCCGTCGCCTGGAATGTCAATCTCTTAACGCGGCGGGGGCGAGGCGGTCAACGCGGCTTCGCCACGCGCGCGCCGGCCATCGAAAATTTTGAATGCGCCCGCCGCCCGAAATGAGTTGACTAGGCCCATTTCGCGTGGCTGGACGTCGGCTATATAGAAAGCAGGGCGCGTCGCGCTGAGCGCCCGATCAGGAGGCAGGCCTATGGCGGTGAAAGTTGCGATCAACGGTTTCGGACGCATCGGACGCAACGTGCTGCGCGCCATCGTGGAATCCGGCCGCACCGACATCGAGGTCGTCGCCATCAACGATCTGGGGCCGGTGGAGACCAACGCGCATCTGCTGCGCTTCGACAGCGTTCACGGCCGCTTCCCGCATGAAGTGACGGTCGACGGCGATACGATCGACGCCGGCCGCGGCAAGATCAAGGTGACGGCGATCCGCAACCCGGCCGAACTGCCGCACAAGGCTCTCGGCGTCGAGATCGCGCTGGAATGCACCGGCATTTTCACCGCGCGCGATAAGGCGGCCGCGCATCTGGCCGCCGGCGCAAGCCGCGTCCTCGTCTCCGCGCCCGCCGACGGGGCCGACCTCACGGTGGTCTATGGCGTCAATCACGACAAGCTCACACGCGAGCATCTCGTGGTCTCCAACGCCTCCTGCACGACCAATTGTCTCGCCCCGGTCGCCAAGGTGCTCAACGACGCCATCGGCATCGACCACGGCTTCATGACGACGATCCATTCCTACACCGGCGACCAGCCGACGCTCGACACCCTGCACAAGGATCTCTATCGCGGCCGCGCGGCGGCCTTGTCGATGATCCCGACGACGACGGGCGCGGCCAAGGCCGTCGGCCTCGTGCTGCCGGAATTGAAGGGCAAGCTCGACGGCTCGGCGATCCGCGTGCCGACGCCCAACGTCTCGGTGGTGGACCTGAAATTCGTCGCCAAGCGCGCCACCAGCGCACAGGAGATCAACGACGCGATCAAGGCCGCCGCCAATGGCGCGTTGAAGGGCATCCTCGGCTTCACCGACAAGCCCAACGTGTCGATGGACTTCAACCACGACAGCCGCTCGTCGATTTTCCACCTCGACCAGACCAAGGTGATCGACGGGACCTTCGTGCGGATTCTGTCTTGGTACGACAACGAATGGGGCTTCTCGAACCGCATGGCCGATACGGCGGTGGCGCTGGGCAAGCTGATTTGAGGTCTAGGAGCCGATATGGCGGCGGAATTCGAGATTGAAGCCAAGATTGAAGAACTCTTGCAGAACGATCTGCAAGGGTTTCGATGTCCCGTGTGCCGGCATAGCGAATTCGCCGTCCTTGACGAAATGGGGTCAAGTCTTCGCACGAATTTAATGCACTACGAAAGCGATGACCCCGTCGCAAAACAACGGACGCGGCTGATCTCGATGGCATGCACGAACTGTGGGCATATCGAGCAATTTGCGGAAGAGCCGCTCCGCCGTAGAGCCATCGCTGCGATCGGAGTTCCTGTTTGAGCGCCGACGTTCATGAATTTCCAAAGCGCGTCGTCAAGACTAGAGGCGGCGGCGGCGATGGGCCGCTTGAGCCAACCTTAGTGCAACGGGTCGCCGCGCTGGAGAGGAAGATCGATCGGATCGAAGCCAAGTTGGAGCGGCATGACGACGCTTTTCGACGCATTGAAGAAGCTTTGAAAGCTCTTGCCGACGACAACAGGGAATTCCGAAGGCAGTTAGCGGACTTGACGGCGAAAGTCGCCAATGTCGAGGGGCGGATTTTAGGTATCGACGGCCGCCTCTCGCAAATCCCGACAACTTGGCAGATCGTCGCCATCCTCGCCACGCTGCTGATCGGCATAGCGGGTCTCATCTTCACTGCGTCGAGGGTCTTGCATCCATGATCCGACCCGCGCCAAACCGTTCGTCCTTTCCCGCCACGACCGAAGGCTTTTCTCATGCGATTGATATCAGCCTTAGCGGGCGCCGTCGCGCTTTCCTACCTTTGCTCTCCGGCGGCGGCCGCGTGGCGGCTCGACCCCGCGCAAACGAATGTGGGTTTCGTCGTCGACGCCATCGGATTTCCGCAAACGAAGGGGCATTTCTCCAAATTCGTCGGCCATCTGAATCTCGATTTTTCGCAACCCGAACGCAGTCGGGTTGACTTCCGGGTCACGGCCGCTTCGGTGGACGTCGGCTCGCCGTCGTTCGACGAATATCTGCGCTCGGATGCGTTTTTCGACGTCGCCAAATATCCCGACATCAAATTCGTCTCGACGGTGGTGAAGCTCGTCGATCCCCACCACGCCGAGGTCACCGGCGATCTTACGTTGCGCGGCGTGACGCGGCCGTTCACGATAGCCGTCGCGGTGGACGCCGCCCCCCAACCGGGCGCGAAGCGCCTCGGCTTCACGGCGACCGGGACGATCCCGCGACTGGCCTATGGGATGACGGCCGGGTTTCCCGCGATCAGCAATGACGTGGCGCTCATCGTGACGACCTCGGCGCTGCCGCAGTGAAAGCCGGCCCCGCGCGCTGGAGCCTC
>JAJYDD010000474.1 GCA_021777795.1 Pseudomonadota bacterium
CCGCCGACGATAATGGCCACGAAGCTCGGCATAAGCAGCCCGTCGCCGATGGTCGGCGACAGCCCCAGTTGCCCCGCCGCCAGCACTCCGGCGAGCCCGGCCAGATATATGCCGAGGCCGAAGTTGAGGCTGCGCAGCAGCCGCGTGTTGACGCCCAGCGTCGAGACCGTCTCCAGATCGCGCGTGCCGGCGCGGATGCGCATGCCGAGCCGCGTATAGCCGAGCACGCCGAACAACGCCGCCACGGCGAGAACGACGATGACGATCATGAACAGCCGATAGCCGGTGAGGAAGAAATAGTCGTTCGACAGCGACGTCATCATCCATTTCGGCGACTGGAACGGCAGGCTCTGCGGACCCCAGACATATCTGACCCCGTCCTGGAGCATGTAAGCGAGGCCGAAGGTCAGCAAGAGGCCGTAGAGCGGATCGGAGCCGTAGAGCGGCCGGATCAGCAGGCGTTCGACAACCAGCCCGACCGCGCCTGTGAGGATCGGGGCGAGCAGCAGCGCGCCCCAGAAGCCGACATAGGGGATCAGCGCATAGGCGAAATAGGCGCCGAGCGCGAGAAAGCCGCCGTGGGCGAAGTTGATGACGCCGCTGAGATTGAGGATCAGTGACAGGCCGAGCGCCATCAGCGCATAGAAGGCGCCGACGATCAGCCCGTTGAAGACGTTGAACAGCAAAAGTTGCGTCATCGGCGGATCGAAGACCCCGGCGGATAAAATAAGAGGGCGCGGTCGGCGCGCCCTCCAGCCTGTTGCAAACCCGCCAGCCCCTAAGTCGGCCAGCTCATCTTGCAGCCGCTTTCCTGAAGCGTGCCCGCCGCCTCAGCGCCGTTGACGAGGGTCATCACGTTGAACAGATCGTCCGGCGCCGAGCCCTTCGCCTGCGCCTGGCCGACGTACAGCGTGCCCAGAAGTTGATTCTGGCCGGCGCGGTAGAACGTCTTGTTGGGGCCGAGCGCGACCTCCGGCGGCAGATCGAAATTCTGGAGCGCCTTGGCCATATCGACCGCTTTCAGCGATTTCGCCTTCTCGGCCGCCAGCGCGCAGGTCCAGCCGCCGACATAGCCGAGCCAATGCCGCCCCGTCGGCACGCGCCCGGTCTTCTTCTTGATGCCCTCGACGAACGCATCGAGGTGCGGCACGCCCGGCTGCTTCCAGTACCATTCCATGACCCAAGTGCCGATGCGCGCCTCCGTCGGCAGGCCCTCCAACACCTCCAGCTCCATCAGCGCGCCGGCGAGATGAACCTTCTTATCGAGGCCGAACTGCACCGCCTGCTTCAAGCAATTCAGCAAATCGTCGCCCGCCATGAGCAGCAGGATGACATCAGGGTTCGCCGATTGCGCCTTGATGAGATAGGAGGAGAAATCAACGGTGCCGAGCGGCGACAGATCGCCGCCGACGCGCTGGCCGCCGAGCTTCTTGATCGCCGCCACCAGAGAGGACTCGACCGCGTGGCCATAGGCGTAATCGGGCGTGATGTAATAATATTTCTTGCCATAGGCCTTGACCAGCGCCGTGGCGACGGCGTTCGCCAGCATCGTCGTGGTGTTGCAAACGCGGAACACGTTCCAGTGACAGGAGGCGCCGGTGAGAGAGTCGCTGTGGCCGCCGGGCGTCACTTGCAGCACGCCCTTCTCGCTGGCGACCCCGGCCATAGCCAGCGCCAGCCCGGAGTTTACGTTGCCGAGCAGGAAATTGACGTGATCGCCCTCGATAAGCTTGCGCGATTTCTGCACCGCGGTGCCGGCGTCGCCGCTGGTGGAATCCTCGACGATGAGTTGGGCCTGTCGGCCGAGAATGCCGCCCTTGGCGTTGATCTCCTCGACGGCCAACTGGCATCCGACCGACTCGTTCTTGCCGTCGGCGGCGTAGGTGCCGGTCAGCGGATTGGCCATGCCGAGCTTGACCACGTCCGCGGCGCGCGCGGTGACGACGTAAGGACTTGCGACGCTCGCCGCGCCAATAGCCAGAGCGGATTTGACAAAAGTCCGGCGATCAACGGCCGGCGCGGGCGTCTCGTAAGGCACGCGGCATCCTCCCTTTTTGGATCTTGCTGGCTTTGCAGCCCTGTCCTTTGACGAGGCGACTATCGGCGCGGAGGCGGCGCGCCGTCAAGCCGTTTCCCGGTTTGGTCATGGGGCGATAGATTAAACCTATGGCGCCAAGGCGAGGCGGGATCGGCGAATCTCGGCTCGGCCGCGTAGAAGGGGCTTGCGGAATTTTCTAGGCGGACATAAACATATCTTTATGTCTGATTTTCATTTGCCCCCTGCGCCCGATCTCTCCTTCGACGCGCTGCTCGACGCGCTGGAGGCGGCGGGCGAAGTCACGCGGCTGCGTCTCATAGGGCTGCTTTGCGAGGCGGAGCTGACCGTCAGCGAGCTTGTCGGCATCCTCGGCCAGTCGCAGCCGCGCATTTCGCGCCATCTCAAGCTGCTGGTCGACGCTGGCCTCGCTGAGCGCCATCGCGAGGGCGCCTGGGCGTTCTTCCGCCTGGCCGAGCCCGGCGGCGCGCTGGCGCGCGACCTCATCGCCCGCGTCGTCGCCGACGATCCGACCCTGGCCTCCGACCGCGCGCGGCTCGAACTCGCCCGCGAGGCGCGGCGCAAGCAGGCGGCGGCCTATTTCGCCGCCCAGGCGACCGATTGGGACCGCATCCGCGCCATGCACGCCCCGGATGCGCAGGTCGAGGCGGCCGTCCTCGATCTCGTCGGCGATGCGCCCATCCAGGCGCTGCTCGACCTCGGGGCGGGGACCGGGCGGATGCTCGAACTGCTGGCGCCGCGCGCCGTGCGCGCCGTCGGCGTCGATCTCAGCCCGGCGATGCTCAACCTCGCCCGCGCCCGCATCGAGGAGCGCGGCCTGCGCAATGTCCAGCTACGCCAGGGCGATGTCTACGCGCCGCCGGTCGAGCGCGGCGCCTATGATCTCGTCGTCATCCATCAGGTGCTGCACTTCCTCGACGATCCCGGCCGGGCGCTTATGGAGGCCGGGCGACTGCTGCGGCCGGGCGGCCGGCTGATCGTCGTCGATTTCGCCGCCCACGAGGAAGAGGCGCTGCGCGAGCATTTCGCCCATCGCCGCCTCGGCTTCGGCGGCGAAGAAATCGCGCAATTGATGAAGGAGGCCGGGCTCGCCCTCGTCGAGACGCGCCGCGTCGCCCCTGACGCGGCCGAGACCGGCAAGCTCACCGTCGTCGTCTGGCTGGCGCGCGATCCCCGGTTCATCTCCGACGATCTGAGAAATTCCAAACGGGAGTTCGCCTGATGCTGCATGCCCCCACCCGGCTCAGCCGTTCCGGTTCGCCGATCCGCGCCTCGTTCGAGTTCTTCCCGCCCAAGTCCGAGGAGATGGAGAAAGCGCTGTGGGAGGCGATTCAGCGGCTGGCGCCGCTGAGCCCGGATTTCGTTTCCGTCACCTATGGCGCCGGCGGTTCGACGCGGGCGCGCACCCACGCCACGGTGGAGAAGATCGCGCGCGACACCTATCTCAGGCCGGCGGCGCATCTGACCTGCGTCGGCGCCTCGACGGGCGAGGTCGACGACGTGATCCGCGAATATTGGGATGCGGGCGTGCGGCATATCGTGGCGCTGCGCGGCGATTCCGCCGGCGGCGTCGATGCCCCCTACGCGCCCCATCCGCA
>JAJYDD010000475.1 GCA_021777795.1 Pseudomonadota bacterium
AGCGGCTGCGCATGTCCAGCCGGCGGCTGATCTGGCTCAACCCGCTGCTGCGCTTCGACGGTTTCGCCGCCAAGGCGCAGGGGATGCGGGCGATGCTGCCCCATGTCGACGAATTCCGCCCCATCCACTCGCTGGCCAGCATGGGCGAATTGGTGGCGGCGCTTTCGGGGGAAGGCGGCGGACGCGCCGATCCGAAGGCATGGCTGAGGGCGGGTTGAGGGCCGAAAATGACGCCCGAGCTGCCCTTTGAATGCAATGTGCCTGGAATACCGGTTAGCCACCAGGGTTCGCCAACGTCGCGGGACGCGTGGAAGCAAAGAATTCGGGAAGTTGTTCGCGCCATCCTGCCCGAAGGGGCTTGGGCGTTGGACGTCCCTGTCGAAGTGACGATATTCTTCCTCTCCGGCGACGCGATGACCGGCGATCTCGACAACCGCGTCAAGCCGATATTGGACGCCTTGACCGGACCCGTTTACATCGACGACCGGCTCGTGGATCGGCTGGTCGTGCAGCGTTTCGCGCCTTCGGAAACATGTCGCATCATCAATCCGTCCGCCGCGCTCGTTGCCGCCATTGGGGCTGGCGAACCGATCGTCTATATACGGATCGACGAGGATCCTCATCGGGAGCGTGCTCTGTGACCTCAACGTCGATTCGCGAACGTTATGCGCTCGACGTGTTCGAGCCGATCTGGCGGCAAAAAGGTTACACGATCGTCCGCGAACCGAGCCCGCAACAGCTTCCCAACTTCCTCAAGGGACTCAGGCCTGACGCAATCGCCACGGGCGCGGAACCTTCGCTGGTCATTGAGGTCGCCGCCGGCCAAGGCGCCGGCAAGGAGACGAGACTTCAGCGGCTGAAATCGGCGCTGGACGGACATAAGGACTGGCGACTGGAGATCGTTTACGTCGGCTCGGAGGGAGCGCCCATCAAACCGGCGTCTCTCCAGGCTACGCGGACCGCGCTCCAACGCGCCCGGATGCTGGCGGCTGAGGAGCCCGAAGCGGCGTTGTTGCTGGCATGGGCGGCGGTCGAGGCGGTTGGCCGACTGCTGGAGCCGAACTTGACCGAATTTTCTCTCGGCGCGTTGGCGCTGGTGGATCTTCTGGTCGGCTATGGCCATCTTTCACAGGAAGATGGGGTCGCGTTGCGGGCGCTGGCGCTGCAACGCAATCGGGTAGCGCATGGGGAACTGGAAATTGCGCCGCCGATCGAGAACGTCGAGACACTGGTCGATATCGCCGATAGACTTGTCGGCGCCGCTGCGGCGCGGCAATAAACCGGCGAGATAGGACGCGCGCAGTTAAAGCCCCGCCCGCCCATCCTTCCTCGCCAGCCGCGCCAGCAGATATTCCGTCTCCCCCCGCGCCGTAGCGGTCAGCGCCGAACCCGGCTTGCGCTGGGCGTCGGACGCCAGAATCCCGCGCCGCATCAGCACGTATTTGCGCACCGCGAGGCCGATTCCCGGCTGTTGCTCGTAGCGCAGCAGCGGCAGATGCGCGTCGAACAGGTCGTGCGCGTCGTCGCGCCGGCCCTCGCCCGAAAGCCGCACGACGTCGATCAGCATTTCCGGGAAGGCGTAGCCGGTCATCGCCCCGTCGGCGCCGCGCTCCATCTCGAAATCGAGGAACAGCCCGCCATTGCCGGTGAGAATCGCCACCCGCCGCATCGAGCCGTCGCGCTCGAAGCCGCGCAACGCCGAAATCTTCTCCAGCCCCGGCCAGTCCTCGTGCTTGAGCATAACGCAGGACGGGTTGTCGGCGACGATGCGGCGGATGACGGCGGGCGTCATCACCACGCCGAGGGTCAGCGGATAATCCTGGATGACGAAGGGGACGTCGGCGCCGATCGCCTCGACCGCCTGAGCATAATAGGTCACGATCTGGTCGTCGGTGCGCAGCGACGGCGGCGGCGCGATCATCACCGCCGCCGCGCCCGCCTGCATCGCGCCCTCAGCCAGCGCCCGCATCGCCGCAAAGCCCGGCGCCGAGACGCCGACGATGATGGGAAACGCCGCGCGCGACACGCAGCGGCGCACGATGTCGAGCGCCTCGGCGCCGTCGAGCTTCGGCGCCTCGCCGAGGATGCCGAGAATCGTGCAGCCGTCGGCGCCGATGCCGCCGTAATGGTCGATCAGCCGGTCGAGACTGTCGAAATCCACGCGCCCGTCGGGGTGAAACGGCGT
The DNA here is from genome assembly GCA_021777795.1 of Pseudomonadota bacterium. Taxonomy (GTDB): domain Bacteria; phylum Pseudomonadota; class Alphaproteobacteria; order Rhizobiales; family Beijerinckiaceae; genus Roseiarcus. The sequence continues at coordinate 2,186 of JAJYDD010000475.1, forward strand.
CGGCGCGATCGGAAAGACGCCGCGAGCTTCCAGCTTCAATTCGAACTCTCCTCGTCCAGCGCCGCGCGCAACGGCGCGAGCTGGGCATCGTAGTTGCGCGCCCGCCCTAGGCGCTGAAATACAGCGGCAGGCGCACTTGCGCCAGCGAGGCGGTGGCGATTCGCCGCTGCGTCTGATGAAACTCCAGGCAGCGCGGGTGAAAATCGAGGCCGCAGAAGGCCAGCAGCGCCCGCGTCTCGCCCTCGCCGCTCGGACGGCAGCGCCGCGCCCAAACCCGCCAACAGACCCGCGCGCGCGATCGCCGCCTCCGCCAGCGCAAGCGCCTCGACCGGAGAACATTCAGGCAGGGGGCTCGGCGGGAGCCAAAGGCGGGCAAGCTTGGGCGGGGCTAACAGCGATGGGTTGCGGGGCGCCGCGAACCGTGGTTCCTTCCCCCGCACAGGGAGGCTTTATATGCGATTGTCAGGGGTCATTTTCGCGCTCGTCTTCGCCACCAGCGCCGCCGCCGCGCCGGCTCGGCTGACTGGCGCGCCCGCCTCGCCGTTCTACGCCTGGACCGAAGCGGTTCCCGCGCCCGGCAAGCTGCTGCGCAGCGAGCCGCTGCCCGCCGCCTTGGCGCTCGACAACGCCGCCAAGAGCCTGCGCATCCTCTATTCCTCGACCGATGGGATCGACGGCAAGACGCCGATCGCCGTTTCCGGCGCGCTCTATGTGCCCAAGGGGACGGCGCCGGCCGGCGGCTGGCCGGTGGTCGCCTGGGCGCATGGCACGGTCGGCGCGGCGGCGGCCTGCGCGCCCTCGTTTCGCGGCCGTTCCGAGCGCGACATGAAATATCTCAATTCCTGGTTGGCGGACGGCTTCGCCGTCGTCGCCGCCGATTACCAGGGCCTCGGCCCGGCCGGCGGCCATCCCTATCTGGCGACGCGGCCGGAGGCCTATGGCGTGCTCGATTCCGTGCGCGCCGTGCGCGGCCAGCCGGAGATCGGCGACAAGGTGATCGTGGTTGGCCAAAGCCAGGGCGCGGGCGCCGCTTTCGCCACGGCGGCCTTCCAGCCGGCTTACGCGCCAGAGGTGAAGCTTGTCGGCACGGTGGCGACGGGCATTCCGTATTTCTCTCCGCAGACGATGGCCGCCCTCGCCCACGCCGGCATGACCGACAAGGTGACGCCGACGCTCTCCTACACCTTCCTGCTGCTGCAACTGGCGGAATTGACGCAGCCGGGCTTCGACCCGAAACCCTATCTCACCGACAAGGGCCTCGCCGTCTACGAGATGGGCGCGAAATCCTGCTTGGGCGACATCGAGGACGCCATCGAGAAAGGCGGGGTCAGCGCCAAGGCGGCGTTCGCCAAGGATCTGGCGCCGGTCCTCCAAAAACTGTTTCCGCTCATCGTCTATCCGACGCTGCGCCTGCAACAGCCGTTGTTCGTGGGAACGGGAACGCTCGATCACGACGTTCCGCCGGCCA
>JAJYDD010000476.1 GCA_021777795.1 Pseudomonadota bacterium
AAGAACGTGCTGGCCGGCGTGATGAACGCTTCCGCCGTGGCTATGTTCGTGTTCTCGCATGACGTTTATTGGAAACAGGTGGTCGTCACCGCCATCGCCTCGTCGATCGGCGGCTATGCGGGGGCGCGGATGCTGAGCGTCGTCAACGAGAAGGCGCTGCGGGTGTTCGTGGTGGTGATCGGAATTGCGCTGACGGTAGGGTTGTTCTGGCGCGGGTGAGCCTTAGATCGTCGGGGTAGTGGGCTAGTTCAAAATTATAGCGGCAATTTATCCCAACGGTCCTCGTGCGCGAGCGCGTCTGCAAAGGCAAAACCCGGTATCGCGCCCTTATCGTTCGGATGGGTCTGCCGGTAAGCCGCTTCCAACTCGTTGGCCTCGGTTTGAGTCAGGACGAAAAAACGATCTGCGGCACGCTTTTCGGAGTTCTGCGCCAACGGGGATAAAAGGACTAATACGTAGAACAGTTCGTCCCGTGGAGCTTTGGGTTTAATGAGCCAAGCGTTTTTTGACGCTAAACCCTTTACGTCTACCCAGAATAGCTTCGAGCTTGGCGAGCCCGCCATGAGGTCCGCGACGGGGGCATTGTTCCCCTGCGTGAATGAGACCGTATAGCCTCGCCTAATAAGCTCGGCAGCAGCTAGGAACTGGGTTGCCCACTGTGTCTGATGGCCTTTGGCTGCGCCTTTCAATTCCATTTCTCACCCCTGAGCAGCCACTCCTGACCATGGACGCCGCAGTCGCAGCGTCAAGGCCGGAATTTCAAACTGACCCACTACCCTCGTCGGCGCTTCCTGGCGACGGCGTTCAAAGTCCGCTATGTCTGCGGCGCGCTCTTCGTGGGAGCAAACCGCATGTGCCAATCCTGCCTGTCGTGGAGCCGTCGAAGATTCCTAGGGGCTGCTGCTGCGAGCATAGGCGCGGCCACGCTCGGCTCCGGGGCGCGGGCGGCCGGGGTCGGGCCGGATGAAGCGTTGCAACGGCTGAAGGCCGGCAACCAGAAATATGTAGCGGGGCCGCAATTGTGCGTGGCCGAGCTTTCGAGGACGCGCGCGAGCCTTGCGAAGTCGCAGGCGCCGTGGGCGACGATATTATGCTGCTCGGATAGTCGGGTCGCGCCCGAATTGATCTTCGGCGGCCTTGGCCCCGGCGAATTGTTTGTCGCCCGCAACGCCGGCAATATCGCCGACACCGACGTCTTGGGCACGATCGAATATGGCGCCGAACATCTTCATTCCCAGCTCATCGTCGTGGTGGGTCACGAGCGTTGCGGCGCGGTCGCGGCCGCTTGCGACGTTGTCGCCAAAGGCGCCAAGCTGCCGGGCTCAATCGGCAAGATGGTCGCCGCCATCACGCCCGCCGCCGAGGCCGTGGTTGGACAGCCCGGCGATTTCGTCGATAATGCAGTAAAAGAGAACGCACGGCGCACGGCGTTGGCTATCCGCCAGAACAGCGAAATCGTCGCCGAACTCGAACATGACGGCAAGCTCAAAATCGCCTATGCGCGATTCGACCTTGATTCCGGCATCGTCGATTTCCTCGGCTGAGCCGCGACCGCCGCCCTCACCACGTCAGCCACTTGCGCCCCGCCCAGGCCCCGAGCGCCGCCACAGCGCCGGTCGAGATAGGATACCAAGTCGCCACGAACAGCGGCGAATCGTCGGTGCAGTTTGTCGCGTAGATCGTCGCCGAGACGCCCGCCGCCGCCAGCCCCGCCAGCGCCCCGGTCAGCGCCGGATAACGCGGCGCGCCTTCGCGCAGCGCCAGGATCAGGGCCGCCAGCGGCGGCAGCGAGAAGATCGGCACCAGCGACAGGCAATGCCACCAGTTGCGCCCGATGATTTTGCGCAGCCACAGATCGCTGGGCACAGTCGCCAGTTCCACCGCGACCGCCACGGCCAGCAGCACGACGGGCGCCAGCAGCCACATCAGCATCGTCCCCGCCGAAACCTCCGGCCGCGACAGACGCAGGCACAGCAGCAGGGCCGGCAGCAGTAGCGCCAGCGTGTCGAGAAACTTGAGGTCGAAGCGCACCGTATGCGCCGCCGCCGCGATGTCCGGCCGCACCCCGAGCGCGGCCATGAACACAGCGAGGCTTACGCACGCGCCGAGCGCCAGCGCCAGCAGCACCCGCCCTGTCAGCGATGGGCCCCGCGTCTTTGCATCGGCGCTCAGCGCCAGGATGAGATCGTCCGTCTTCATGACTGCGTCGCCTTCCACGCCGCCCCGAGCGCCTTCAACGCCCGATGCAGCGCGACCCGCACCGCCACTTCGCTCATGCCGAGCCGCGTCGCCGTCGCCGAAATCGACTGCTCCTCCAGCGAGATCGAGCGCACGATGTCGCGCGCGCGGGGGTTGAGGCTCTCCATCAGCCGCTCGACATCGGAACGCGCGTGCGGGTCGGGCGCTTCGGGGGCGGCGAGGAAGGCCTCGAAATCCTCGATCGGCTCGGCCCGGCGCACGCCGCGACGGCGCATCGCGTCGATCGCCTTGTGGCGCGCGATCGCCGACACCCAAGGCGAAACCTTCTGGTCCGCGTCCCAGGTGTGCCGTTTCAGGTGAATCGCCAACAAGGTTTCCTGCACGACATCCTCGATATCCCCATCGCCGAGCCGCGCTCGCGAAAAGGCGGCGCGGATGCCCGGGCGAACGGCGCGCCCGATCTCTGCGAGCAGCCAGCGATAAGGCGCCTCGTCTCCCGCGAGCGCCGCGCGCATCGCAGCCGCCCAGGCTTCCTCACGCTTGTCGCTTGCGGCAATCGCCATACGTCCTTCGTCTTCGGCAGGGGGATGTTACGGGTCTTGCGGGATTTTTTCTGGAATGAACGTTTGGCGCGACGCCCATGTAACACGGAGCCGCGCGCTGTCGAATAGGCCGCCGAGACCCTGGGAGACAAGCCTCATGATGAGCCCCGATCTGCCCCCGCGCGCCGGGGTCGGTTTCAAGCCCGAGCATTTCGCGGCCATCATGGCGGGGCCGGCCGGTGTCGGCTTCTTCGAGATCCACGCCGAGAATTACATGGGCGAGGGCGGGCCGCCACATCGCCAGTTGGCGGCCTTGCGGGCGCGCTATCCGCTGTCGCTGCACGGCGTCGGGCTTTCCATCGGCGGCCCGCGCGCGCTCGACCGCGAACACCTGAAGCGCCTCGCGGCGCTCCGTCGGCGCTACCAGCCCGGCCTGTTCTCCGAACATCTGGCCTGGTCGAGCCATGACGAAGGCTTCCTCGACGACCTGCTGCCGCTGCCCTACACCGCCGAGACGTTGCGCATCGTCTGCGACCACATCGACGAGACGCAGGAGGCCGTCGGGCCGATGCTGCTCGAAAATCCCTCGACCTATGTGCGCTTCGCCGAGAGCGACATTCCCGAGACTGAATTTCTGGCCGAGATCGTGCGCCGCACCGGCTGCGGGCTGCTGCTCGACCTCAACAATGTCGAGGTCCAGGCCGGCAACCACGGCATCGACGCTTTGGCCTATCTCGACGCCTTTCCGCTGGCGGCGGTCGGCGAAATCCACCTCGCCGGCTACGCCGACGATGCCGGCCTGCGCATCGACTCCCACGATTCGCCGGTGCGGCCGCGCGTCTGGGCGCTCTACGCCCGCGTCATCGCCCGCATCGGCCGCAAGCCGACCTTGATCGAATGGGACAACGACGT
>JAJYDD010000477.1 GCA_021777795.1 Pseudomonadota bacterium
CGTCCAGCGCCAGCACCGCCTCCCAGTCCCGCGGCGCGCCCTGCGCCGCCAATTCGCCGAAGCGACGGGCGTTGAAGCGATAAAGTCCGCGAATCGGCTCCGGCGCCTGCGCCTCCAAGGTGCGCGTCGCCTCGCGCGCGGCGGCGAAGTCGCCTCGGCGGTAAAGGGCCAGCATATGCTCGTGGCCGGCCGCGAGCGCCGCGAATTCCGGCGAGACGGCCATCGCCTCGTCGCCGGCCAGCGCATAGACCCCCACGGGCCGGGTCTTGTTCTTGAACACGACCTTGTCGATCTCCAGCCAGGCGTGACCCGGCGCCTGCGCGCGCGTCGCCTCGCTGGCGACGATATCGACGCCGAACTGTTTGCTCGCGCTTTCCAACCGCGAGGCGATGTTCACCTCGTCGCCGATCACCGAATAGTCGAAGCGGCGCAGCGAGCCGAGATTGCCGACGCAGGCCATGCCGCTGTTGATGCCGATGCCGAACCGCACCATCCTGGACGGCCGCCCCGCCGCCCGCGCCTCGCCCTCCCAGCGCGCGTTGAGCGCGGCGAGCGCCGCGCGCATGCCGAGCGCCGCCTCGACCGCATGGGCGGCGTGAATCTCGTCGTCGAGCGGCGCATTCCAGAACGCCATGATGGCGTCGCCGATGTATTTGTCGACGGTGCCGCGCTGTTGCAGCACGATGTCGGTCATCGGCGTCAGATATTCATTGAGGAAGCGGGTGAGTTCGGTCGCGCTCATGCCTTCCGACAGCGTGGTGAAGCCGCGCAGATCCGAGAACATCAGCGTCACCTGTCGCTCCTCGCCGCCCAGGCGTAGCACCGTCGGATCGGCGGCGAGCTTGGCGACGACGGTCGGCGAGACGTAACGCCCGAAAGCGGAGCGGATCTCGCGCGCCTCGCCCTGCTTGCGGGCGAACAGCGCCAGCACGCCGCAGAGATAGACCGTCCCGGCCGCGAGCGAGGGCATGATGGGATCGAGCAGCAGGCCGTAGCGGCTGAAGGCGATCCAACTGCCGGCGGCCGAGCCCGCCGCCGCGATGAGCCCGACCAACGCGCCGCCCGTCGTCGAAACGAAGGGCAGGGCGAGGGCGAGCAGGCCGGAAAGCGCGACGGTGTAGAGGAACTCCGCCCCCGGCGCCCAATCGGGCCGGGTCAGCCTGTCATTGGCGAGAATCTGGCCGACGATTTCGGCGTGTTGCAGCACGCCGGGAGCGGCCGGCGACAGCGGCGTGGCGACGATATCGTAGAGCAATTGCGCGCTGACGCCGATGAACACGATCTTGCCGGCGAAGGTCGAGAAATCCGCGCCGGGCGCGAACAGCTTCCAGGCCGGGATAGGGATGCGGGGATCGTCGCCGGCGAAATGGATGCGAAATTCGCCGTGCGGGCCGGTGGCGGCGATGAAATCGCCGTCGCGCACGGCGACCATGCCGGTATGGGCGCCAAATCCCGATTCGCCGCTCGAATTGGAGGATTTGACCGTATAGGTCGAGGCGCCTTGCGCGACGCGCAGCGTCTCCATCGCGAAGCTAGGCGCCAGCTTACCGTTGATGTCGAGCACTAACGGCACGCGCCGCACGACGCGGTCGTTGTCGGGCAGCCAATTGAGGAAGCCTATTCCAGCGGCGGCGTCGGCGAAGATCGGCAGCGGCGTCATCGCGCCGCGGAACCCATAGGCGAAGCGGGTGGGGTCGTCGCCGGCGAAGGCGAAGCCGGCCTTATCGCGCAGCCGAGGCGCGTTGCCGTCGTTGGTGAAGAATTCGCCGAGCACCACCGGCCGGCCCTGCATGGCCTTGGCGAGGCTCGCGTCATCGGCGGGGTCGCCGGGATCGTAGAGCAGAATGTCGAGCGCGACCACGGCCGCGCCGGCTTGCGCGATCTTCTCGATCATCTGGCCGAGCCTGGCGCGCGGCCAGGGCCAGCGGCCGAGCTTGGCCAGGGAGTCGTCGTCGATTTCGACGACGCGAATCGGCGGCGGCTCGGCGCTGACGCGCGGCTTCCAGCGCTGGAACTCGTCGAACAGCAGGTTCTGCACGGCGACGCGCTCGCCGGAATTGACGAGCGTCCACGGCGCGGTGACGGCGATGGCGAGCGCGACGACGATCCAATAGGACAGCCGCCCGGCGAGGCGACGCAGGCGCTGGCGCCGGTTGGCCCGCTCGCCGTCGCGCGCCGTTTCGCTGGCCAGATCCAACATGGGCGTCCTTCGCCAGCCTTGCCGAAACGGCAATCTAACCCACTCGCCCCTTGAGGGGAAAGCCGCAGGGTCTGTCATGTTCCTGTCGCGGGGCGCGGGCAAGGGGGCGTTGCGGGGCGATAGCCGCGCGCGGCGACATGCGCGCGGCCTTTTGCTTTTTTCGTTTGCCAAACAGCAGCTCAGTGTGGTTCCCGATGGACTTGCCGTTCTGGTCCTCGGACTCTCGCCCCGTTGTCCGGACCAGGGGAGCCGGGGGTCCGCCGATGTCGCGTTTCTTTGCGTTCGCCGCCATCGGGCGGCGCGCGCTGCCGAACCATTGGGACGTCGTCGCGCTGGCCGCCATTCTTGCGGTCTTCGTCGCGGTCGCGCGCGCCTTTCACGGCATCGCTGCGCCGCTGCCGCCGGCCAACCAGCCGGTCGTCAGCCTCGATTACGCGCTGCTGCCCTATTATGCGCTGCGCACGACGCTGCGCATGTTCGCGGCGCTGTTCTTCAGCCTGATCTTCACCTTCACCTACGCCACGCTGGCGGCCAAGAGCCGGCGCTGGGAAATGGTGCTGATTCCCGTGCTCGACATTCTCCAGTCGGTGCCGATTCTGGGGTTTCTGTCATTCACGGTGACGTTCTTCCTGGGGCTGTTTCCGGGCAACGTGCTCGGCGCGGAATGCGCGGCGGTATTCGCCATCTTCACCAGCCAGGCCTGGAACATGGCGTTCTCGTTCTACCTGGCGCTGCGCACGGTGCCCAAGGATCTGGACGAGGTCGCGCGCGCCTATCGCTTCACCGGCTGGCAGAAGTTCTGGCAGCTCGAAGCGCCCTACGCCGTGCCGAGCCTGATCTGGAACACGATGATGTCGATGTCCGGCGGCTGGTTCTTCGTCGTCGCCTCCGAGGCGATCACGGTCGGCGACACCACGGTCACGTTGCCGGGCGTTGGCTCCTTCATCGCCAAGGCCAATGACCTCGGCGACTGGCCGGCGGTCGGCATGGCGGTGTTGACGATGGGCGTCGTCATCCTGCTCTACGACCAGTTGCTGTTTCGCCCGGTGATCGCCTGGGCGGTGAAGTTCCGGGTCGAATTGTCGGCGGCGCAGGAGGTCGAAAGCTCCTGGGTGCTGCGGCTGTTGCAGCGCACGCGCTGGGTGCGGGGCGCGGCGCAGCCGTTGTTTCACGCGCTGCGCGCGCTGTCGCTGTTGCGCATCGGCCTGCCGGCGTCCGCCCAGGTCAAGCGCTTCTCCGTCAGCCGGGATGCGACGCGCTGGCTGGACGGGGTCTGGTACGCCGCCATCGCCGCCATCGGCCTCTATGCCCTTTACACCGCGGTTTCCTATATCGCGACCGAGCTTGGCTGGGCGGACGTATGGCATGTCTGCGTGCTGACCTTCTACACGCTGCTGAGGGTCGTGGTGTTGATGTCGCTGGCGAGCCTCGTCTGGGTGCCGGTTAGCG
>JAJYDD010000478.1 GCA_021777795.1 Pseudomonadota bacterium
ATTGCGCCCTCATATTGGCCGCGCGGCAGGCTTTGCAGGCCGCCGCGCACTTCCTCGGCCATGTAGGCGGCCGAAAACAGCGCGATGCCGACCAGCGGACGCAGGAAGCGGTCAGGCTCGACGCCGGGCGGCAGAAACAGCGGCAGCATATTGTTGGTCATGTAAAGCACAGTGATGAACGGCACGCCGCGCATCACCTCGATGAAGACGACGCTCGCCGCGCGCACCAGAGGCATCTGCGAGCGCCGCCCGAGCGCCAGCAGCACGCCGAGCGGCAGCGAGACGACGATGCCGACCAGCGCCGTCAGCAGGGTGACGAAGATTCCGCCCCACAGCAACGTATCGACGCGAGCGAGCCCGAGCCTCGGCGCGCCGGCGAGCAGAACGACGGCGGCGACGGGATAGACCAGAAAGAACAGCCACGCGCCGAGGCCGCGACGCGGCGCGCCCGGCCACAACAGCCAGACGATGAGCGCCGCGCCCGCCGCCTCGGTGAGGTTGACGCGCCAGCGCAGCGGCTCCGGGTAGGAGCCATAGGCGAGATAGCCGAGCTTGTGGCCGATGAACGCCCAGCAGGCGCCGTCCGGGTGAGCGCGGCAAAGCGCGCCGTCAGGGGCGGACCATACCGCCTCGACCGTCGCCCAGCCGATGAGCGGCGGGAGCAGCCATAGCGCCAGCGCAGCGAGCGCCAGGGTCGTGGCCGCATTGGCGGGCGAGGAGAACAGGTTGGCGCGCATCCAGGCGAGCGGCCCGCTCGTCAGCAACGGCGGCGGCAGCGCCGGCTCCTCCTCAGCGCGCACATAGGCCATGCTCAACGCTCCTTCAGCGCGACGCGCGCGTTGAAGGCGTTGAGCGCCAGCGAGATGACGAGCGAAATGACGAGATAGACGCCCATCGTCACCGCCATCACCTGCATCGCCGCCTGGGTCTGGTTGAGCACCGTGCCGGCGAAGACCAGCACGAGATCGGGATAGCCGACGAACACCGCCAGCGACGAGTTTTTGACGATATTGAGCCATTGGCTGGTCAGCGGCGGGATGATGAGCCGCAGGGCCTGCGGCACGATCACCAGCCGCATCGCCCGACCGCGCGGCAGGCCCAAAGCCGCCGCCGCCTCGCTTTGGCCGTGCGGCACCGAGACGACGCCCGCGCGCACGATCTCGGCGATGAAACCGGCGGTATAGGTCGAGAGCCCGAACACCAGCGCCACGAATTCGGGATAAAGCTGCACGCCGCCGCGAAGGTTGAAGCCGTGCAACTCGGCGTAGCTGAACGAGATCGGGCGGCCCAAAACGATATAGGACAGCAGCGGCGGCGCGAGGATCGCCAGCGCCGCGACGCGGATGACCGGCGATATATGGCCGGTGCGGGCCTGAACGCGGCGGGCGCGAACGGCGTAAGCCGCCGCCGCCGCGACGCCAAGCATCAGCGCGAGGCCGACGCCGGCCGCGTGCTCGCCATAGACCGGGCGCGGCAGGTAGAGGCCGCGATTGTTGAGGAAAGCGAGGCCATGCAGCGACAAGGATTGTCGCGGGCCGGGCAGGGCCTTCAGCACCGCATTGTACCAGAACAGCAGTTGCAGCAGCAGCGGCGTGTTGCGCATGAGTTCGACATAGACCAGCGCCAGCCGCGACAAGAGGAAGTTGGGCGACAGCCGCGCCACGCCGACGACGAAGCCGATGGGCGTCGCCAGCGCGATCGACAGCGCCGCGACCGACAGCGTGTTGAGCAACCCGACCCAAAACGCCCGCCCATAAGTGGAAAGCGCGGAATAGGGGATCAACGTCTGGTTGATGTCGAAGCCGGCGGTCTGGTTCCAGAAGCCGAAGCCCATCGGCACGCCGCGCGCCGTCATATTGGCGACGGCGTTGCGCCACGCAAAGACGGCGAGCCCGGCCAGCAAGGCGAACAGGGCCGCCTGATAGAAGATGGACCTGACCCTTGCGTCGGTGAAAATGCCGCCCATTGCGCCCCCTTCGGCCGCGCCGACTTTGGCAGCGCCGCGCACGCACGGCAAGCGGCGCCGGGCGGGGGCGGACCTGGGCGCGCCTTGGGGCGCCCATTACATTTCCGTAATCCTCCAAACTTTCGCGGCCGAGGCCCGTAGCCCTGTAAGACGCCACGAGATCAGCGGCGTCGATTGAGGAAAAGCTCATGAAAAACCTGACCCAAGGCCTTTGCTCACTGGCGCTCGCCGCCTCGCTCGCCGGCGCGGCCACTTTGGCTTACGCGGCCGATCCGATGGTCGGCGGCGCGCCGATGATGGCGAGCAAGACCATCGTGCAGAACGCCTCGCAGGCCAAGAATCTCACCACCCTCGTCGCGGCCGTCAAGGCGGCGGGCCTCGTGGACACGCTGTCCGGCCCCGGCCCGTTCACCGTGTTCGCGCCCACCAACGAGGCCTTCGCCAAATTGCCCAAGGGCACGGTCGATAAGCTGGTGCAGCCCGACATGAAGGCGACGCTGACGAAAATTCTCACCTATCATGTCGTCGCCGGCAAGCTGGACGCCGCGACGCTGGAGAAGGACATCAAGGCCGGCGGCGGCGCCTACACCATGAAGACCGTGGAGGGCGAGCCGCTGACGGCGCGCGTCGAAAACGGCAAAGTGGTGCTGATCGACGCCAAGGGCGGCGGCGCCATCGTGGAGATCCCCGACGTGTACCAGTCCAACGGCGTCGTCCATGTCATCGACAGCGTGCTGATGCCGAAGTAACGGCGCCTTCGGGCCGCCCCACGGGGCGGCCTGTTTTGCGTCGGGGCTGCGCCAAAGCCGCCTTGACGCGGACGGCGCGGCCAGCCATGTCCCAAAGCTGCATTTCTTTCGGGACGCGACATGGCTAGGGACAAGGGACCGGCGGAAACCGGGACGGATGAGGTGAACTCGGGGCAGCTTCGCGCCTTCATCGAGCGCATCGAGCGCCTGAACGAGGAGAAGAAGGCGCTTTCCGAGGATATCAAGGAGGTCTACGGCGAGGCCAAGGGCAATGGCTTCGACGTCAAGATCATCCGCAAAATCATCTCGATCCGCAGCCAGGATCCCGACAAGAGGTCGGAGGAGGAGACGCTGATCGACCTCTACCTCGCCGCCCTCGGCGCCAATTAGGAGGCCCGCCCTTGACCGAGACCCTCAGTCCCGCCGCCGTGCGCATCGCGGAAGCCTTCGAGGCGGCGATCGCGGCCCGACGAAGCTTCGAGCGTCCCTATCCGCATTATCTCATGGACAATGTGTTCCCGTCCGAGGTGTCCGACGCGCTGGCGGACCTGCCGTTCGCCCCGCCCGTGCTCAACGGCGTCTCGGGAAAGCGCGAATTGCACAACGACCAGCGCAGCTATTTCGACGCGGGCGGCGTGGCGCGCTTTCCCATAATGGGCGCGGTGGCGGAGGCGCTGCAATCGAGGCGGATCGTGCGCGCCATCCACGAGGCCTTCGGCGCCGACATCGACGACACGTTTCTGCGGCTGGAATATGCGCAGGACGTCGATGGTTTCTGGCTGCAACCGCACACCGATCTCGGCGTGAAGAAATTCACCTGCCTCGTCTATCTCTCGGACGGCCCCGGCCACGAAAAGCTCGGCACCGATATTTACGAGACGCCGGACAAGCATTTCGGCGTGTCGCCGTTCAAGCGCGGCGGGGCGATG
>JAJYDD010000479.1 GCA_021777795.1 Pseudomonadota bacterium
TCGCCGTCACATTGTCCTTGTTGTAGACGACGTCGCGCATGCGCGGATCGACTCGGCCGGGGCTCGGTCTCGCCTCGGCATGGGCGGCGCCTGCGCAAAGCCAATAGGAAAGCACGATGCAGAGGCCAGGGGCGGCGCAGGTTTTGATCTTGGCCCAGGTTTTGATCATGGTAGAGGCCTTGATCACTGCGGAGGTCTTGATCATGGCGCCGTTCCCGGCGACGGCGCGGTTTCCTGATCGCGCCGATATTCCAGCGCCTGGAAGCCGAGCGGATTGTCGAAGCGCCAAAGGTTGCGCATCGGCGCGCCGGTATAGCGAAACCGCACCAGCGAGACCCAATTGCGGGTGACGACGTTGGTCGCCGTCTTCTCGTCGGTCGCAAAGCGCACGAGCGCGGTGTGGGTGTTGGGAAAGGTCACCGACTTGATGTTGACGGCCACCTCGGCGTTGGTCCCGTAGAGTTTTACGGGATTGGCGGGATTGGCCGGCGCGTAAATCTCGGTCAGTTCGCGCGCGGCGTCGCCGGTCGACAGGAGCTCCGCGAGATCGAAATTGTCCTTCAGCGCGCGCGGGTCGTAGGTCTCGCGCGCCTTAATGTAGCGCACCACGTTGAACATGGTGACGGCCTCGTCCTGGGTCAGCGGCCCCTCGGCGAGCGGACGCTTGACCTCAACGAAGCCGGTCGTCTTGTCGACGACCACCATATACGGCTCGTAGGTCTTCAGCGGCGTGAGAAGGGCGAGAACGCCGATCGCGCCGAGAGCGACGACGGTCATTGCCGCAGCGACAATCCAGGCGAGCGCGCGCGAGTTGCGATCGCGCCGCGCAATGTCCTCTTCCCAGCTCGCGCCTTGAGCATAATAGCCGATATCGACGCGTCCGGCCTCGGAGCCTGCGAGGCCTGCGGGACCTGCGAGGCCTGCGGGACCCGCGGGGCCTGCGAGGCCTGCGAGGCCTGCGGGGCCTGCGGCTTCCGGGATCGCCGCCTCGGTCATGCCTGTTCTCCCCGACGTTGGGCGGCGCCGGCGCTCGGATTACGGATTTGCTCGGCAAGCCGCTGGAACTCGGCCGACTGCGCCCAGGACGCGGCGCGCACGCCGACACGGGCGCGCTGACGCGCCGCCAGTTCCTCACGCCGCGAGACGGAAGCGGGATTGAGCGGGTTGCGGAAGGCGAGGCGCGCATGATTGGCGGCGACGCCGAACCGGTAGCCGCTCGCCGTCGCCAGAACAGCGCCGATGCGCGGCGCGTGGATCGGCACGCCGCCGGCGATGCCGGCGGCGACATTGACGATCTGCGAGAGCAGCAGAATGCCGATGATGGCGAGCAGCACGACGGGCCCGATCGTCCCCCAAGTCGCGGTCTTGGCGTTGGCGACGCCGTTCAGCGCATCGATCGATTGCTGGATCAGCGAGACATAGAAGGCAAGGAAGGCATAAACGAGCACCTGCACCACGAAATATTGCGCGATTCCGCCGAGCCAACCCGCGAAGAAGCGCGATGTCGCGCCGAACAGCAGCAGCAGGATGAACAGCGGCGCGAGCGCGAGCAGCATCCACATGAACAGCTTTGATAGGATGATGAGGAACAGCGCGAAGCCGATCAGCAGCGCCATCACGACATAAAACACAGCCGCGAACATGTACGGGCCCCAGTTGGTGATGCCTGCGTTCTGCAGAAAGGCTTCGGTCGCGTTATTGGTGGTGTCCCACATGTTCTGCAGCGCGTTCTGCACGCCGTTGACGGAGGTCAGGTTGGCGGAATTGCCGGTGGCGCTTGCGGTCGTCACGACGCTCAACAGCGAATTGCCGATGGCTGAGGGGCCGGCGTTGAGGGCGTTGTAGATGAGGGTCTGGAAATCGCTCCAGCGCGTCGCCAGGGCGTAGATGACGAAGGCGCGGAACAGCCGGAAGGCGTGATCGGCGGGTCCGCCGCTCGCCGTGCCCTGCCAGAGGCCGACGCCCCAGAAGATCACGTAAAGCGTCAGCATGAGGCCGGCGACGCTGGTCGCGCCGCCGGAAGTCGCGGCGTTGGAAAGCGCCTGGTAGGCGTTGGAGACGTAATTCTGGCCGATCTGATCGACGGTTTGCAGCAGCGTGGTGATGTTGAAGCTATTGGCCATCGTCCCCCCGGATCGGCCGCATCGGGCCGCAGGCGTCGCGCAGCGGGAAGGTGAGCGGGGACGACAGTCTCGGCGTCTCCGCGTAGGAAAGCGCCGCCGCGTCCTCGTCGGGGGCGCAGGGCGCTTTCAGGGGCGCGTAGGCGCAACCGCCGAGCAAGAGCAGCGCGGCGGCGGCGAGGCAGGTTCGCGGGATCGCCATCATTTCGACGTCGGCTTCGGTTGCATGAAGGTCATCGCCCGCGCGACGGACGCCGCGTCGGGCGTCGCGACCGGCGAAAGGCGCACGCTTTCTGGCGCAGCGGATCGCGACCAAACCGCGCGAACGGCGAAGAGAGCGACGATCAGCACGATGGCGACGGCGAGGACCAGACGGAACTCCAAAGCGTCTCTCTCGGTCATTGCGAAAACTTCATCGCGCGCGCGGCGGCGGAGGCGGCCGCGAGGCGGTCGAGATTGGCCTGGTTGGCGGCGGTGACGGCGTTGTTGACGACGCCGTTCAGCTCGTTGACCGTCTGCCCGGTCTGGATCTGCACTTGCGTGTTCTGGTCGACGCTGCCCTTGAGATCAGGGGCCTGGCCGATTTGCTGGCCGCCTTGGGTGAAGGCCTGCGAGCGCTTTTGCATGGCGCTTTGCGTCGAGGCGATCAGACCCGAGAGGGTCGCGGCGACATTGACCGAATTCTTGTAAGCGGCATCGACGGGATTGCCGCTGGCGAGCCCGGTGATCGACTGGACAAGCTGCAGGCCGTTGATGAGCGTCGAGACCATGTTCTGGGAACCCGCGCTCATCCCCGCAAACGAGAGTGCGCCGCCGGAGATGACGGAACCGAGGGACGGGGCCTGAGCCATCGAGAAGCCGCCGCCGAGCGCCATCTGCGCGAGCGAGCCTTGCGCTTGCGTCGAGCGGTCTCCGGTTACCGCCGAAAGCGTCTTTTGCGTATATTGCAGGATCTGCTGATCGGAGGTCAGGATGTTCTGCGTGCTCGTCGCGATCTCCTGCGCCTTGGCGAGATTGGCGCTGTCGATGGTCGGCACTTGCGCCGTAGCCGGCGTCAGGGCGCCGAAAACGACGGCAAGGCTTGCGAGCCGCAACAATAAGCGCATGAAACCTCCTATCGGCCGTTGACAGCCGCGGCGTTGGCGGCGGCCTGAATCTGGGTGAGGTAGAAGAGGACGTCGCCGTTCGCATCGATGTAGCGGGCGCTGACGCAGGCATTGTCGCTCATCCCCGGCGCTGTGTCGTTCGTCCCCGGCGCTGTCTGGCAGGTCGCCGGCGAATGGCAGGGATTGGCGGCGTCGCCTGAGCCGACGGCGCCTGCGGGACAGGCCGCCGCCGGGGAACCTTGGGACGCGCTCGCCGACATCCGCATGCCGACGGCCGCGCGGCTCGTCTGGCTCGCGGCGGCGAGATTGAGGGCGTTGATCGCCGTCAGCCACAGATTGGCGGCCCCGACCGCGCCGTTCCAGGCGAGGTTGTTCCGCAGCCGCGCCGCGCTGTTCATATCGAGCGCCGCCATCA
>JAJYDD010000025.1 GCA_021777795.1 Pseudomonadota bacterium
CGTTCGGCGGCTTCAAACAATCCGGCTTCGGCCGCGACCGCTCGCCCCACGCCATCGACAAATACATGGATTACAAGACGGTGTGGATCGACTACCGCTGAGATAGCGGTCGGTTTCCGTCTTCCCGCTTGCGGGGAATGGGTTAGGCGCGTCTCAGCCCAACCCCGGCATCCCTCCGGCCGTAGCATTTGCGCGCGCGGCCCCGCGACCTCGATCCGCATACGCTGCGCCGCCGCCAACGCCGGGCTCGACGAATACGGCGCCTGAACCGGAGACCGCATGTCCGCCAAAGCCATCATCACCGGCATCGAGATCACCCGCCACAGGCTGCCGCTCGATCCGCCATTCCGCGCCAGTTGGGACACGCAGCCGCGCACCCATTTCGACGCCGCCGTGGTGCGCGTCCACACCGATCTCGGCGTCACCGGAATCGGCTCCGGCGACATGATGCTGGGCTTTGAAGGCCACGAACACCTGTTCGTCGGCCAGGACGCGATGCAGATCGAGCGTCACTGGCGCATCCTCAACAACATCAGCTTTCATTGGGGCCGCTGCTGGCCGCTCGATCTCGCGCTGTGGGATCTCGCCGGCAAGATAGCCGGGCAGCCGGTGTGGAAGCTGCTCGGCGGCCTCTCGGATCGCGTGCGCGCCTATGCGTCCTCCGGCACGCTGCGCAGCGCCGGCGAACTCGCCGACGCCGCCGAGCGCTATCTCGCTCAAGGGTTCCCCGCGCTGAAAATCCGCTTCCATCGCGGCGACTGGCGCGACGACGTGATGGCGCTGGAGGCGGTGCGCGCCCGCGTCGGCGACAAGCTCGACCTGATGGTTGATTGCAACCAGGGCTGGCGCATGTCCTGGGACGCCTATCCCTCATGGACGCTGAAGGACGCGGTCGAGGTCGCGCGCGAGTTGGAGCGCTTGCATATCTATTGGATGGAGGAGCCGCTGCATCGCGGCGACCGCGAGGGGATGCGACGGTTGCGCGATAAGGTCGACATCCGCATCGCCGGCGGGGAGATGACGCGCGAACTCTATGAGTTCCGCGATCTCATCAACGAGGGCTGCCTCGACGTGTTGCAGCCGGACGCCGCGCTGGTCGGCGGAATCACCGGGCTCAGGCGCGTGGCGGCGATGGCGCAGGAACACAATCTCGTCTTCACCCCGCACACCTGGACGAACGGTATGGGCGTCGTCGCCAACGCGCATCTGACGGCGGCCTTGTGCGATGCGCCATTCCTCGAATTTCCCTACGATCCCCCGGAATGGGATCTCGGCGCCCGCGATTTTCTGATGAAAGATCCTTTGCGCGTTGACTCCAGCGGCCATATCGTGATGACGAACCATCCCGGGATGGGCTACGAATTGGCGGAGGACCGCCTGAAGGCTACGCGCGTTGGCTGACGGGCGCTCCCCATAAGGGAGCGAAGATGGATCGCAAATGGTTGCCGCTCAATGCGTTGCGTGCGTTCGAGGCGGCGGGGCAGCATCTCAGCTTCACCGCGGCCGCCAATTCTCTGACCGTCGCGCAGAGCGCCGTCAGCCGCCACGTCATCGTGCTGGAGAATTTTCTCGGCGTCGCCTTGTTTGAACGCCGACCGCAGCAGCTCGTTCTGACGGAGGCCGGCCGCCACATTCTGCCGGTGGTGACCAAATCCTTCGACCGCATCGATCAGGCGCTGGGCGAGGTCATCAAGGAGAAGGGACGGCCCAAGCGCGTGCTGAAGATCGCGCTGCCGACGACTTTCGCCTATCGGCTCGCCATTCCGATCCTGCGCGATTTCCGCGCCGAAAATCCCGGCATCTCGGTCGAAGTGGTGTCGCGGCCGACCTCGGGACCAGAGACCGACGGCGACATCGACATCGCCATCGTCTTCACCGAGCCGCGCGTCACCGACGCGATCCACGATCTGTTGTGGATGGTGCGCTCGACCATTGTATGCAGCCCGAAACTGTTGCAGACGGTCGAACACACCGACATCGCCAAATTCATTTCCTCCTGCGACCTCTTGCATATGAAGCTGGAGGACAAACCGCGCCATATGTTCTGGGAGATGCTGGCGCGCCTGATCGGGCGGCCCGATCTTTCCGTCGATCGCGGGCTGGTGTTCGACACCCAGCAACTGGCCGTTCAATATGCGATGATGGGCGACGGGCTGGCGCTGGTCGATCCGATCCTGTTCGCCGAGGACATCAAGGCCGGGCGGCTGGCGCGGCCCTTCGACATCTGGCTCGACGAGGGTTACGGCTATTATCTGACCACCCACCCCGAGGATCTCAGCAACGAGGCGGTGGCTTTGTTCCGCTCCTGGCT
Source organism: Pseudomonadota bacterium (assembly GCA_021777795.1). Taxonomy (GTDB): domain Bacteria; phylum Pseudomonadota; class Alphaproteobacteria; order Rhizobiales; family Beijerinckiaceae; genus Roseiarcus. The sequence continues at coordinate 2,312 of JAJYDD010000025.1, forward strand.
CATCGCCCGCTTCGCCGCCCAGCGCCAGGAGTTGGAGCAGGCGGTCGGACAGGGGGCGCCGAAATAGTTTGGCATATGGCGATGCCTATTTCCGGCATGGCGTCGTCGTCTTCCAGGCGCTAGGGTCAGCCCGCAACCGAAGCTCAAGGCGAGGCGCATGTCGAACGAAGGTCCGGGCGAGGATCAGCCGCGTCGGCGCCGGCGCACGCCCGAACGGGCCGAGACGCCGGCGGCGCCAAAACCCCAGCCGCGCCTGCCGTTCCCGCCCGTGGAGCTGGTGTCGCGCGATGAGCTGGAGGCGATCCACCAGACCGCGCTGAAGGTGTTGCAAGAGATCGGCATCGACGTCATGCACGCCGAGGCCAAGGCGCTGTTGAAAGACGCCGGCGCCGACGTCTCGCCCGCCTCGGATCGCGTGCGCTTTGATCCCGCGCTGGTGGAATCCAAGATCGGCCTCGCCCCGCGCAGCTTCACGCTGCACGCGCGCAACCCCGAGCGCAATGTCGACATCGGCGGCGCCCACGTCGCGTTCGCCTCTGTCGCCTCGACGCCGAACAGTTTTGATCGCGAGGGCGGGCGGCGGCCCGGCAATCATCGCGATTTCCAGAACTTCATTCGCCTCGGCCAATCGCTCGACGCCGTGCATCTGTGGGGCGGCTATCCGGTCGAGCCCGTCGATATTCACGCCTCGACCCGCCATCTCGTCGCCTTGTTCGACATGCTGACGCTGTCGGACAAGGCGATCCACGCCTACAGCCTCGGCCGCGAGCGCATCCGCGACGGCATCGAGATGGCGCGGATCGCGCGCGGGATCGACGACGAAACGCTGGAGCGCGAGCCTTCGCTGTTCACCGTCATCAACTCGTCCTCGCCGCTGCGGCTCGACACGCCGATGCTGGAAGGCGTGTTGCAGATGGCGCGACGCAATCAGGTCGTGGTGCTGACGCCCTTCACGCTAGCCGGCGCGATGGCCCCGGTGACGTTGGCCGGCGCGCTCGCCGAGCAACACGCCGAGGCGCTGGCGGGGCTGGTGATCGCGCAGACGGCCCGGGCGGGCTCGCCGTTCGTCTACGGTGGCTTCACTTCCAACGTCGACATGAAATCCGGCGCGCCGGCCTTCGGCACGCCCGAATATATGAAGACCGCCATAATCGGCGGCCAACTCGCCCGACGTCTCAAGCTGCCCTACCGTTCCTCCAACGCCAACGCCGCCAATTCGCTCGACGCGCAAGCGGCCTATGAGAGCGTGTTCTCGCTGTGGGGCGCGATCATGGGCGGCGTCAATCTGATGATGCACGCCGCCGGCTGGATGGAAGGCGGATTGCAAGCCGGCTTCGAGAAGATGATGCTCGACGCCGACCTGCTCGGCATGGTCTCCGAGTTCCTGCGGCCGGCGAAAGTGGACGTCGAAGAACTGGCGTTCGAGGCGATGCAGGAGGTCGGCCCCGGCGGCCATTTCTTCGGCGCGGCGCACACGCAATCGCGCTATCGCAACGCCTTCTTCGCCCCGATGATCTCGGACTGGCGCAATTACGAGACCTGGCGCGAGGCCGGCGCGCCCACCGCCTACGATACCGCCGAGCGGCTCTACAAGGCGCGGCTGGCGAATTTCGAGCCGCCGCCGATCGAGCCGGAGCGGCGCGAGGCGCTGGAGGCGTTCGTCGCCCGCCGCAAGGCGGAAGGCGGCGCGCCGACGGATTTTTGACGGCGTGACGATCTTGGCCTCGTCCCCGCGCCGCGCGGTCGCGGCGACGTTCGCCGCCTTCGGCGCCGGGGCCGGCGTGTGGGCGGGCGCGAGCGCGGCCATTGTCGCGCGCGTCGGCGTCAGCGCCACCGCCTTCGGCCTCGCGCTGACGGCGATGACGGTCGTTTATCTCGCCGCCATGTCCGGGGCGGGCGCGCTGGCGCAGCGCATCGGCGCGCGACGCGCGTTGCTGGCGGCGCTGCTGGCGATGGGGCCGGCGCTGGCGCTGCTGCTGGCCGCCCGCTCCGGCCTTTGGCTCGGGGCGGCGCTGATGCTGTTCGGCGGCCTCGGCGGGCTCATGGATTCGACGATGAACGCCGAAGGCGCGCGCGTCGAACAAAGCGGCTCGAAGCCGATCTTCGTGCAGTTCCACGCCATCGCCTCGGCGACCACGGCGGCGGGCGCGCTGGTCGGCGGCTGGCTCGCCTTCCAGGGCTTGGGCTGGATCGCGGTTTTGCTCGCCGAGGCCGCATTGCTGGCGGCCGCCGCCGCTGTCGCCCGCGCGCGCGTCGATGCGCCGGCGGCGCGGCGCGAGGGCGCGCCGCGCCTGAAAGGCCTAGACCTCGGCCTCGCGGCGCTGGGGCTGGCGGTCGGCGTCTCCATCGTCTGCGAGACCTCGGCGCTGGCCTGGGGCGCGCTGCTGTTGCGCAAGACCGCGCCGTCGCTGGCTGCCTATGCGGGTCTCGGCGGCGCGTTCTTCGCCGGCTGCCAGTCGGCGATGCGGTTTCAGATCGACCGGCTGCGCCACGCCGTCAACGACCGCGCGCTGATGCTGGCCTCCTACGCCGCCGCCGCCTGCGGCCTAGCGCTGGTCGCCGCCGATCTCGGCTTCGCCGCCAGCGCGCTCGGCTTTGCGGTTCTCGGCGCGGGCACGGCGGCCATCGTGCCCTGCGGCTTTTCGCTCGCCGCGCGCCGGCCGGGGCTCTCGGCGGGGCTCGCGATCTCCACGGTCTCGTTCTTCGGCCTGTTCCCGCGCGCCCCGGCGCCGCTGCTGACCGGCCTCGTCGCCGACGCCTTCTCGCTGTCGGCCGCCTTCGCGGGCCTCGCCGCCCTCATGCTGATCGCGATGCTTGGCGTCGCCTTGTTCGTCCCGCGCGCGCCGCGGGCATTCGCCAAACCCCTTGCGTCCGGAGGCGTCGCGCCATGAAATCTGAAGCCCAGGTCGTCGTCATCGGCGGCGGCGTCGTCGGCGCCTCCGTCGCTTATCACCTGACCAAGGGCGGCTGGAAAGACATCGTGCTGGTCGAGCGTTCGGAACTGACCTCCGGCTCGACCTGGCACGCCGCCGGCGGCATGCACACGCTGAACGGCGACCCCAATGTCGCAAAACTCCAGCAATACACCATCAATCTTTACAAGGAGATCGAGGCGATCTCCGGCGTCTCCTGCGGGATGCACGTCACCGGCGGCCTGAATCTGGCCGGCACCAAGGAGCGGCTCGACTGGTTGAAAATGGCCAAGGCCAGAGGCCGCTATCTCGGCATGAATCTCGAAATCCTCTCCATCGACGAAGCGGCCAAGATGTATCCCTTCATCGAGAAGAAGCATTTCGTCGGCGCGATGTTCGATCCCGTCGAGGGCCATCTCGACCCCTGGGGCGTCACGCAGGCCTATGCGAAATGCGCCCAGATGGCGGGCGCCGAGATCGTGCGCTTCAACCGCGTGGTGGATTTGAAGCCTCGGCCGGATGGCTCGTGGGACGTCATCACCGAGAAGGGCAACATCCACGCCGAGCATGTCGTCAACTGCGGCGGCCTTTGGGCGCGCGAGGTCGGGCGCATGGTCGGGCTGGAACTGCCGATCCTCGCCATGGAGCACCATTATCTCATCACCGAGGATCTGCCCGAGGTGATCGATCCCAACGTGGACAAGTTCCACGTCATCGACTTCGAGGGCGAAATCTACATGCGCCAGGAGCGCGGCGGCATGTTGATCGGCACCTACGAGCAAGCTTGCGTCCCCTGGAGCGAGCGCGAGACACCTTGGGATTTCGGCCAGAACCTCTTGCCCAACGACCTCGAACGTATTGCGCCGTCGCTGGAGACGGCGTTCGAGCATTTCCCGGCGCTTGGCAAAGCGGGCATCCGCAAGACCGTCAACGGCCCCTTCACCTTCGCCCCGGACGGCAATCCGCTGATCGGGCCGGTGCGCGGCCTGAAGAATTTCTGGGTCGCTTGCGGCGTCATGGCGGGCTTCAGCCAAGGCGGCGGCGTCGGGCTGGCGCTGGCGAACTGGATGATCGAGGGCGACCCCGGCCACGACGTCTGGGGCATGGACGTCGCCCGCTACGGCGATTGGGCGACGCTGCCCTACACCAACGCCAAGGTGCGCGAGAATTACTCGCGCCGCTTCCGCATCCGCTTCCCCAACGAAGAATTGCCCGCCGCGCGGCCGTTGCGAACCTCGCCGATCTACGACCGGTTGATCGCCGGCAACGCGGTGATGGGCGAGGCCTGCGGGCTCGAGCACCCGCTGTGGTTCGCGCCCAAGGGGGTTGAGCCGGTGGAGAACGTGACGTTCCGCCGCTCCAACGCTCATCCCCATGTGGCGGCCGAATGTCGGGCCGTGCGCTCGGGCGTTGGCGTCACGGAGATCGCCAATTACGGGAAGATCGAGGTCGAGGGGCCGAGGGCGGCTGAGTTTCTGGCCCGCGTGATGGCCGGCCGCATCCCGGCGGCGGGCAGGCTCGCGCTGTCGCCGATGCTGAACGATAACGGCAAGCTGATCGGCGATTTCACCCTCAGCCGCTATGCCGAGGACAAGTTCCTGCTCATCTGCTCGTTGTCGGCGGTCGATTATTATCTGCGCTGGTTTGAAAAGCAGGCGATCGAAGGCGTGACCTGTCGCGGCGTGTCGATGGATTATCCAGGTCTCTCCGTCGCCGGCCCGAAAGCCCGCGAACTGATGCAAAAGCTCGTGCGCGAGGATCTCTCGAACGCGGCCTTCCCGTTCATGAGCTTCCGCAAGCTCGACATCGGCATGATCCCGGCCTTGGTCGGGCGCGTCAGCTTTACGGGCGAACTCGGCTACGAAATCTGGGTGCGGCCGGAATACCAGCGCGCGCTGCACAAGCTGCTCGTCGAGGCGGGCGCGACCCAATTCGGCCTGCGGGCGCTGCTCTGCCTCAGGCTGGAAAAGAGCTTCGGCACGTGGTTTCGCGAGTACCGGCCGATCTATGGGCCTTATGAGGCCGGCCTCGGACGCTTCGTCGATTTGAAGCGTGGCGGCTTCGTCGGCGCGGCGGCGGCGGCCGAGAAGGCGCAGGGCGGCAAGCTGCGGCTATCGACCTTCGCGGTGGAGGCGACCGACGCCGACGCCATCGGCGACGAGCCGATCTGGCGCGACGGGCGGGTCATTGGCTGGGCGACGTCGGGCGGCTATGGCCATACGGTCGGGCAATCGCTGGCGATGGGCTATATCGAGAAAGCCCATGCCGAGGCGAGCGACGGCTTCGAGATCGAGATCATCGGCGAGCGCCGCCCGGCGCGGCGGCTGGCCGCGCCGGCTTACGATCCCGAAGGTCTGCGGATGCGCTCTTGACGTGAGGCGGGCGTTGAAGCGATGGACCGTAATCCTGCGTGGTCCGCCGGGTGGATCGGTCTGACGCCATGCCGACAACGGGATCTTCGAGACGACGAGGGTGCTCCATGAATCGGGATGAATGGTCGGCGGGAACGAACTCTGAGATCGGATTCTGGAAACTCTGGATCGAGACTCGGGGCGCGCAATGGCCCGCCGACTACGAATACCGCGTCGACCCCAATGCCGAGCTGCAGTACGAAATCGCCCAGCATATCGAGGGTTTAGAGGGCGCGACGCCAAAAGTGCTCGACGTGGGCGCGGGGCCGATGACGATCGTCGGCAAGCGCTTTCGTGGCGTCGCGATCAACTTGACGGCCGTCGATGCCCTGGCGGATCAATATGACTCGCTCCCTTTCGCGCCCGGCTTGCCGCTGGTGCGCACATTGAAGTGCGACAGCGAAGCCTTGAGCGAAACGTTCGGCGAGAACGTCTTCGACGTCGTCTACGCTCGCAACACCCTCGATCATGGCTATGACCCCGTCCGAGCGATTCGGGAGATGCTGAAAGTAGCCCGGCCCGGCGGAAAAGTCATAACCGCCCATCTGACCAACGAGGCCATCGCCGAAAACTGGGCGGGCTTTCACCAATGGAACTTCTACGTCGAAGACGCGAAGTTCATGATCGCCAATCGAACCACGACCCACGTGCTCGCAGACGCCATCGCTTCCCTCGGAACGATCGTCAGCCTCAGTCCGCCTGGGGACGCGATGGTCAACTGCGTCATAGAAAAATTTTGACGCAAAACGGTGCGGGCCGGCGGCGCGCGCCAGCCTGGATGAAAAGGCCCCGCCAACGCTCGGCAGGGCCTCGCGACGCGCGGCTAAGGGCTAAGGGCTCAGGCCCCCGGCCGCAGGCGCAGCGAGGCGACGCCGGCGGTGATGTCGAGGCCGGTCTGGGTCTGCACCGACAGAGGCTGCAAGGCGAAATCGCGGTTGGAGCCGCCGACCAGCGCATTCGCGCCGATGCCTACGCCGACCGTCGCCGAGGCGGCGACGCCGACATAATCGCCGGCCAGCGCATGATGCATCGGCCCAAGCGTCGGCGCGAAGACGGCCCAGAGCAGCGTGCCCCGGTCGGTGCCGCCGAGGACGAGACCGAATTTCTGGATGCGGCCGTGGTACATCTCGCTACGGCCGCCGGTCGAGGTGAAGCGGCACTCCATCTCCTTCGACGAGGCGATGATGAGGCCGAGACCGCCGGAAACGTCACAGCGCAACTCGCCGACTTTAACGCGCTCGGCGGCTTGAGCAGGCGCTGCGATGGCCAGAGCCGCAAGCGCGGCGAGGAGGGGAAGCTTCATGGCAGGCTCCTTTTTCATCTCGTCTCAGCGGCCAGCCACGAGTTGCATCGAGGTTACGCCGGCGGCGAAGTCGAGCCCGTTCGGGGTCTGCACCGAGGACGGTTGCAGGCTGATCTCATGGCCCATGCCGCCCATCATCGAGGCGGCGCCGAGGCCGACGCCGACGGTCGCGTTAGCGCCGAACCCGCCGTAATCGCCGACCAGGGCATGACGCGGCAGCCGGGCGCTGGGGGCGAACACTTCCCAGGCCAGCACGCCGCGATCGGTGGCGCCGACGTCGAGCCCGAACTTGCCGATATGGCCATGAAAGATCTCATGACGCCCACGGATCGGGACGTAGCGGCAGATCATGTCCTTCGACGAGGCGATGATCGCGCCGAGGCCGGCCGATACGTCGCAGGTCAGTTCTCCGACCTTGACCTGCTCGGCGGAGGCGGGGAGCGCGAGAGTGGCGGACAGGGCGGCGGCGAGCAGCAGGGCTTTCATGGCGGTTTTTCCCTTTTTGGCGTTCAATTTGCCTTGAGGGCGGACCTAGTCGGCGCTGACAGCGGCGGAATTGCGACGTCGCGCCGCAAAAATGCTGAGATCGCCGCCACAGGGGTTCCGCAGCGGCCGCGCAATATGGCCGAATCGCCGGAAAGCCGTTATGGCGAGCTTCCCCCCGCGCGGAGACCCGCATGAAACTGCCGAGCGAGCTAGGCCCCATTCATTTTATCGGCATCGGCGGCATCGGCATGTCCGGCATCGCCGAGGTGCTCATCAACCTCGGCTACAAGGTGCAGGGCTCCGACGCCTCCGACAACGCCAACGCCCGGCGCCTGCGCGAGCATGGCGCGCAGGTGTTCGTCGGCCACAAGGCCGAACAGGTGGGCGACGCGGCCGTCGTCGTCGTTTCCTCGGCGATCAAGCGCGACAACCCGGAGCTGGCGGCGGCGCGGGCCAAGCGAATCCCCGTCGTGCGGCGCGCCGAAATGCTGGCGGAACTGATGCGGCTCAAGCAATGCGTCGCCGTCGCCGGCACCCACGGCAAGACCACGACGACCTCGCTGGTGGCGACGCTGCTCGACGCCGCCGGGCTCGATCCCACCGTCATCAACGGCGGCATCATCAACGCCTATGGCACGAATGCGCGGCGCGGCGCCGGCGATTGGATGGTTGTGGAGGCCGACGAGAGCGACGGCACTTTCCTCAAGCTGCCCGCCGACATCGCCATCGTCACCAATATCGACCCCGAGCATCTCGACCATTTCAAGACCTTCGACGCCATCAAGGACGCCTTCTATTCCTTCGTCGAGAACCTGCCGTTCTACGGCTTCGCGGTCATGTGCCTGGATCATCCGACGGTGCAGGAACTCGTCGGGCGCATCGAGGACCGGCGCGTCATCACCTATGGCGAGAACCCGCAGGCCGACGTGCGGCTGCTCGACGTCGATCTCACCGGCGGGATCACCCGCTTCAACGTGCTGATCCGCGACCGCCAGACGGGCGCGGCGACCTATATCGACGAACTCGCCCTGCCGATGCCCGGCCACCACAATGCGCTCAACGCCACCGCCGCCGTCGCCGTGGCGCACGAACTCGGCGCCTCGATCCCTGTCATCCGCAAGGCGATCTCCGGCTTCGGCGGGGTCAAGCGCCGCTTCACCCGCACCGGCGAGTGGAACGGGGTGACGATCTACGACGATTACGGCCACCATCCGGTCGAGATCGCCGCCGTTCTGCGCGCGGCGCGCGGCGCGACCAAGGGGCAGGTGATCGCCATCGTGCAGCCGCATCGCTACACGCGGCTGCAAAGCCTGTTCGACGCCTTCGCGCGCTGCTTCAACGACGCCGACACCGTCGTCGTCGCCGATGTCTACGCCGCCGGCGAGGCGCCGATCCCTGGCGTCGACAAGGAGGCGCTGACGGCGGCCATCAACGCCCACGGCCACCGCCACGCGCTCGCGTTGCCGGGCCCGGAGAAACTGGCGGGGCTGGTGCGCGAGTTCGCCAAGCCCGGCGATTACGTGATTTGTCTCGGCGCCGGCAGCATCACCCAATGGGCCTATGCGCTACCGGGGGAGTTGGGCGCGGCGTGATCGATCTTCCCGCCTTTCGCGGCCGGCTGAGTTACGACACCGCCCTCGCGCCCTACACCTGGTTTCGCGTCGGCGGCCCCGCCGACGTGCTCGCCTCGCCCGCCGACGAGGACGATCTCGCTTATCTGCTGTCGGCTTTGCCGGCCGAGGTTCCCGTCACCGTCGTCGGCGTCGGCTCCAACATCATCGTGCGCGACGGCGGCGTGCGCGGCGTCGTCATCCGGCTCGGCGGGCGCGGCTTCGGCGCCGTCGAGACTGCGGCCGACCATCGCGTGATCGCCGGCGCCGCCGCGCTCGATGCGTCCGTCGCCAAGGCCGCCGCCGAGGCTGGGATCGACGGCCTCGCCTTCCTGCGCGGCGTCCCCGGCGCCATCGGCGGCGCGCTGCGCATGAACGCCGGCGCGCATGGCGGCGAGACGCGCGATGTGTTGATCGAAGCGCAGGGCTTCGACCGCGCCGGGCGGCGGGTCCGCTTCGACAAGGCCGCGATGGGTTTCAGCTATCGCCACAGCCAGGCGCCGGACGACGTGATTTTCACCCGCGCCGAATTCCAGGGCCGGCCGGGCGAGCGGGCCGAGATCGAAGCGGAGATGGCGCGCATCTCCGCCGCCCGCGAAGCCTCGCAGCCGATCCGCGAAAAGACCGGCGGCTCCACGTTCAAGAACCCGCCGGGGGGCAAGGCCTGGCAATTGATCGACGCCGCCGGCTGCCGGGGTCTCGTCGTCGGCGACGCGCAGGTCTCGCAAATGCACTGCAATTTCCTCCTCAACCGCGGCGCGGCGACGGCCGCCGACATCGAGGCGCTCGGCGAGGAAGTGCGCCGCCGCGTGCTCGAGACCAGCGGCGTGACGCTGGAATGGGAGATCAAGCGGATCGGCTACGCGCGCGGGTGAGCCGATTTGTAAGCCGCCACCAGCCGCGCGCTGTCGACGGCGGTATAGACCTGCGTCGTCGAAAGCGAGGCGTGGCCTAGCAATTCCTGGATCGTGCGCAGATCGCCGCCGCGCGCCAGCAGGTGGGTGGCGAAGGAATGGCGCAGCGCGTGCGGCGTGGCGCTGTCGGGCAGGCCCAGCGCGCCGCGCATTCGTTCCATCGCCAGTTGCACGATGCGCGGGCTCAGCGGCCCGCCCCTGGCGCCGACGAACAGCGGCCCCTCGGGCGCCAGCCGCCACGGGCAGAGGCCGAGATAGGCCTCAATCGTCGCCCGCACCGGCGCGATGACGGGAGCGAGGCGGGTCTTGCCGCCCTTGCCGGTGATGCGCACTTCATCGACGGCGCCGATGGGCGCATCGCCGCGCAGGATCGACAGCGCCTCGCCGATGCGCAGGCCCGCGCCATAGCAGAGCGCCAGCACCGCCGCGTCGCGCGCCAGAATCCACGGCTCGCGCGCCTCGCCGGCGCGGGTCTCGACATCGGCGACCGCGCGGGCGTCCTCGGCTGGCAGCGGGCGCGGCAAGCGCCGGCCGGCTTTTGGCGAGCGCAGGGCGGAAAACGCCGAGGCGCGGCCGGCGCCGGCGCGCTCCAGATATTTGGCGAAGCCGCGCAAGGCCGAGAGCGCACGTTGCAGCGAGCGGGGATCGACGCCGTCGGCGCGGCGCGCCGCCAGAAAGGCGCGCAGGTCCGAGGGCGTCAGCGCCGCGAAATCGCTGGGGCTCGGGGCGCGGCCAAGGCGCTGGCTGAAGAAATCGTGGAACTGCCTGACGTCGCGGCCATAGGCCTCCAGCGTCTTGGCCGCCAGCATCCGCTCGCGCCCGAGATAGGCGACCCACGCGATGATCGCGCCGGCGAGCGATGTATCCGGAGACTTGGGCATAGCCACAGGATCGCTCAAGCCGCCGCGTCGCGCAATCAGCGTTCGGCGTCCGCTGACTTGGATTTGTGCTTATGCGGGTGGCGGCGGCGCCGCTTCGGCGTCTCCGGCGCCGGCTTGGCGATGGAGGCGGTCGGCGTGGTGTCGATGCGCTGCGCCAGCTTCTCGGTCGTTTTCGGCAGCGCCGGCGAGGGCGCGGCGATGGCGGCGATCGGATCGGGCTGTAGCGCGTGTGCGGGGACGGCGGCCATGACCGGGGCCGGCGCGACCAAACGCGCGGCGGCGATAGGCGCCGCTGCGGCGGCGCGATGCTCGCGCGCCATATTGGCCGTCATCAACGCCCCGCCGAGCCCAATGGCGGCCAGCAAGGCATAGCCGCCGAAATGGGGATGACGCGCGACGGGCGCGGCGACAGCGCCGGCGCGACGCAAGGCGGGGAGCGCGGCGACGGCGCGCATCCTGAGTTCGTCGGCGAGGGTCAAGGGGAGCACGGGGCCTCTTTCGCGGCTGGCCCTACCGGCATAGGCAAACGGACTTAACGGCGGTTTAGGAATTGTGGTTAACGCAGCGTTTCGTCGCGCCGATGACCCCGCTGTGAACGCGCCGCGCCTTGCGCGCGGGACGGCCGGGTTCTAAGTCTGCCGATCTCTCCTTCTTCGGGATTTCCCCATGCGCTACCGTCCGCTTGGCCGCACCGGCCAGTTCGTCTCCGAAATCTGCCTCGGCACCATGACCTTCCACGGCGGGTCCAGCTTCTGGCGCAACATCGGCGCGCTCGACCAGCAGAACGCGACCGGCCTCGTCGCCCGCGCGCTCGAAGCCGGCGTCAATTTCATCGACACGGCGGATGTTTATTCCGAAGGCGGCGCCGAACTCATGCTCGGTCAGGCGCTCGCCGACCTCAAGATTGCGCGCGAGGACGTGATCGTCGCCACCAAAGTGCGCGGGCGCACCGGCGCCGGCCCCAACGCCGTCGGCCTGTCGCGCGGCCATATCATGGACCAGATCGCCGGCAGCCTGAAGCGGCTGAAGCTCGATTACGTCGATCTCTACCAGATCCACGGCTTCGATGCGCAAACCCCGTTGGAGGAGACGCTGCGCGCGCTCGACGATTGCGTCAGTCGCGGCCTGGTGCGCACCATCGGCTGCTCCAATGTCGCGGCCTGGCAGATCATGAAGGCGCAAGGCATCTCCGAGCGGCGCGGCTTCGCCCGCTTCGAGACCGTGCAGGCCTATTACACCATCGCCGGGCGCGAGTTGGAGCGCGAGATCCTGCCGGTTGTGGAGGACCAGGGCATGGGCGTCATGGTGTGGAGCCCGCTCGCCGGCGGCTTCCTCTCCGGCAAGTTCACGCGCGAAGGCGCGAAGTCCAACGACGCCCGCCGCGTCGTCTTCGATTTCCCGCCCGTCGATAAGGAGCGCGCCTATGACATCGTCGACGCGATGCGGCCGGTCGCCGAGGCGCATGGCGTCTCCGTCGCCCGCGTCGCGCTGGCGTGGCTGTTGTCGCGCAAGGGCGTGATGAGCGTCATCATCGGCGCCAAGACCATCGAGCAGCTCAACGACAATCTCGCCGCCGCCGACCTGCGGCTGACGCCGGAGGAACTGGCGACGCTCGACGAGGCCAGCGCGCTGCGGCCCGAATATCCCGGCTGGATGCTGGCGCGTCAGGCGGCCGGCCGCGTTCCCGAGGACAAAGCATGAGCGATCCTGTCAGATGGGGCGTGCTCGGCGTCGCCAAGATCGCCACCGAGAAAGTGATCCCGGCGATGCAGCAGGGCGCGATGTGCCGCATCGAGGCCATCGCCTCGCGCGACGGCGCGCGGGCGCGGGCGGCGGCCGAGCGGCTCGGCATCCCGCGCGCCTATGGTTCCTATGAGGAACTGCTCGCCGATCCCGACATTGAGGCGATCTACAACCCGTTGCCCAACGAGTTGCATGTCGCGTGGACCGAGAAGGCGCTCGCCGCCGGCAAGCATGTGCTGTGCGAGAAGCCGATCGCGCTCGACGCCGACGAGGCGCGCCGGCTGGTCGGGGCGCGGGAGGCTTCGGACAAGTTGCTCGCCGAGGCCTTCATGGTGCGCTTTCATCCGCAATGGCGGCGGGCGCGCGAGATCGTGCGCGCTGGCGCCATCGGCGAGGTCGCGGCGATCCAGACCCTCTTCACTTATCGCCTGCTCGACCCTGACAATGTGCGCAACCGGCCGCCGGGCGGCGGCGGCCTCTACGACATCGGCTGTTACGCCATCCTCACCGCGCGCTACATCTTCGGCGCGGAGCCGGTGCGCGTGGCGGCCAGCCTCGATCTCGATCCGAAATTCGGCACGGACCGGCTCGCCAGCGCCATTTTGGAGTTTCCGGGGGGGCGGCATCTGACCTTCACCGCCGCGACCCAACTCGCCGGCGCCCAGCGGGTCGCCATCGCCGGGACGGCGGGGCGTATCGAGGTGAAAATCCCGTTCAACGCCCCGCCCGACATGCCGGCCGAGATCGTCATCGACAGCGGCGCCGATCTCGTCGGCGGCGGCGCGCGATTGGAGGCCTTCCCGGCCTGCGACCAATATACGCTGCAAGGCGACGCCTTCGCGCGCGCCGTGCGCGGGGAGGAGGCACAGGAATTTGGCGTCGAGGACGCGATCGCCAATATGAAGGCGATCGACGCCTGTTTCCGCGCCGCCAAATCCGGGCGCTGGGAGAGCGTTTAGGGCGCCGTTTTCGGCGCGCCCTTGGAGACGCCGACCAGCGCCGGGCGCAGCACACGCTCGCCGATCTTCCAGCCGGTCTGTACGACCTCGCAGACCGCGCCGGACGGCACGGTCTCGCTCGGCGCCTCGAACATCGCCTGATGGAAGTTGGGGTCGAACTTCTCGCCCTTCGGCTCCAGCCGCTTAACGCCGTGGCGACCGAGCACGCTGGCCAGCTCCCGCGACGTCAGTTCCACGCCCTCGGCGAGAACCTTGAGCGCTTCGCCGCCGCTGGCGCGCTGTTCGGCGCTGAGGCTGCTGATGGCGCGTTCGAGATTGTCGACCACCGACAAAAGGTCGCGCGCGAAAGCGGTGACCGCGTAAGCGCGCGCGTCCGCCGCCTCGCGCTCGGCGCGGCGGCGCATGTTCTCGGTTTCGGCCAAGGCGCGCAGGGCGCGGTCCTTGAGTTCGGCGTTTTCCGCAACCAGCTTCTCGATCACCATATGCGGATCGGGCGCGGATTCCGGTTTGACATCAATATTTTCTGGCGCCTTCCCCTCGGGGTTGGCCGATTGTGCGTCGTTCATGGAAGCCCTCTCGTCAGGTCGCGATATCGAGGCTTGGCTTGTAAAAATCAAGCCGCCCGCTCACTCCCCCTGCAACACCGCCAGCACTTGGCGCTTCAGCGCCGCCTGGCGGCCGGGCGAGGTGATCTTGGCGCCCGTCAAATCCGTGACATAGAAGGCGTCGACCGCCTTCTCGCCGAACGTGACCACATGGGCGGAGCCGATATTGAGGTTGAGACGGGATAACAGCGTCGTCACTTCGTAGAGCAGGCCGAGCCGGTCGAGCGCGGAGATTTGCAGCACCGTGTAGAGGCTCGACAGCGTATTGTCGATCTCCACCTCCGGCTCGACGCTGAAGGTTTTCGCCCGCGCCTCGCGCTTGCGCCGGTCCTGGATGATGTCGCGCAGGCGCACCTCGCCGCGCAACGCCTTCTCCACCGTCTCGGCGATGCGCCGGCCGCGCCGGATTTCGTCGGAATCCTCGGCGAAAGCGCGCGAAATAAAAATGGAATCGAGCGCGAAGCCGTCGGTGGTGGTGAAGATATGCGCCTCGACGATATTGGCCCCGGCCGAAGCGCAGGCGCCGGCGATGACCGACAAAAGGCGCGGATGATCGGGCGCGATGACGGTCAATTCCGTGACGCCCTGCTTGGCGTCGGTCGACACCTCCGTCGTCAGCGAGCGCACCTGCGCCTTCATGGCGTGGAACAGCTTGGCGTGTTCGATCTGGCTTTCGAGATCGACCTTTAGCCAATAGGCTGGGTAATGGCGGGAGGAATAGGCGTCGAATTCGGGGTCGGACCAGTTCGGCAGCGCCTTGCGCAGCGCCTCGCGCGCCGAAGCGACGCGCGACTTGCGGTCGATGGCCGAATGGCCGCCTCCGAGCACGACCTCGGTTTCCCAGAACAGGCTGCGCAGCAACTGGCCTTTCCAGGCGTTCCAAACGCCGGGGCCGACGGCGCGGATGTCGCAGACCGTCAGCGCCAGCAGGAGACGCAGCCGCTCCATCGTCTGCACGATGGCGCCGAAGGTCTCGGCCGTGCGCGGATCGGAAATGTCGCGCCCTTGCGCCGTCGTCGACATGGTCAAGTGCTGCTCGATGAGCCAGGCGACGCGGTCGGTGTCGGCGGCGTTGAGGCCGAAGCGCGGGCAGAGCTTGCGCGCGACCTCGGCGCCGGCGATCGAGTGATCGACGCCGCGCCCCTTGGCGATGTCGTGCAGGAAGGCCGCGACATAAAGAGACGTGCGCTGAGTGACGTTCGGCAGGATCTCCGTCAACAGCGGATGATCTTCCTTCAGCCGCCCCGCCTCGATCTGGTTGAGCACGCCAACGGTGCGCAGGAGATGCTCGTCGACGGTGTAGTGATGATACATCGAAAACTGCA
>JAJYDD010000480.1 GCA_021777795.1 Pseudomonadota bacterium
AGGGGCGCGGCGGATGAGCGCCAATCCGCACGCCAACGGCGGATTGTTGATGCGCGAGTTGGAACTGCCCGACATCGCCAACTACGCGATCAAGTTCGAGACGCCCGGCAGCGTCGATGCGGGATCGATCGCGCCGCTCGGCGCCTATCTGCGCGACGTGATGGCGGCGAGCGCCGCGCGGCGCAACTTCCGCCTGTTCGGCCCCGACGAGACGCTCTCCAACCGGCTGGGGGCTGTGTTCGAGGCGACGGATCGCGCCTGGAACGCCGAGCTACTGCCTTATGACGAGCATCTCGCCCAGGGCGGCCGGGTCATGGAGATATTGTCGGAACACACCTGTCAGGGCTGGCTCGAAGGCTATCTGCTGACCGGTCGGCATGGCCTGTTCTCCTGCTACGAAGCCTTCATCCACATCGTCGATTCCATGTTCAACCAACATGCGAAATGGCTGGAATCCTGCCGCCATATCGGCTGGCGGCGGCCCGTGCCTTCGCTCAACTATCTCTTGACGTCGCATGTCTGGCGCCAGGATCACAACGGCTTCAGCCACCAGGACCCCGGCTTCATCGATTATGTCTGCAACAAGAAGGCCGACGTCGTGCGCGTCTATCTGCCGCCGGACGCCAACAGCCTGCTGTTCGTCGCCGATCATTGCCTGAAAAGCTGGAACCGCATCAACGTCATCGTCGCCGGCAAGCAGCCGGAGCCGCAGTGGTTGACGCACGAGGAGGCGGCGCGCCATTGCACGGCGGGCGTCGGCATCTGGGAATGGGCGAGCAACGATCGCGACGGCGACCCCGATGTGGTGATGGCCTGCGCCGGCGACGTGCCGACGCTGGAGACGCTGGCCGCCGTCTCGCTGATCCGCCGGCTGATCCCGCAGCTCAAGGTGCGCGTCGTCAATGTCGTCGATCTCATGACGCTGCAACCGCATGAGGAGCATCCGCACGGCCTCACCGATCATGATTTCGACGCGCTGTTCACCAGGGACAAGCCGGTCATCTTCGCCCATCACGGCTATCCCTGGCTGATCCACCGCCTCACCTATAGGCGCGCCAACCACGACAATATCCATGTGCGCGGCTACAAGGAGGAAGGCACGACGACGACGCCGTTCGACATGGTGGTGCTCAACCAGCTCGATCGCTTCCATCTGGTCAGCGACGTCATCGACCGTTTGCCGCAGTTGGGCTCCCATGCGGCCTACGCCAAGCAGGAGATGCGCGACAAGCTCATCGCCCATGCCGCCTATATCCGCGAGCATGGCGACGACATGCCGGAGGTCAAGGATTGGCGGTGGACGCCGTAGCCGCCGATATGGTGAAATTTACGTTAAAACCGGAACCTTCTGTCCTTCGGGGCGCCGGGCGGCCATAAGCCTGCCTATGAAAAGGCGCCGCGCGGAGGTTGGGATGCGTTACATTGCTCTGGTTGGGATTGCGGCCTTGGCGCTGACTTGCGCCGAGGCCGAGGCCCAGCAATGCTACCGCCGCGTCGTCGATCCCCCGCAATACAGCACGGTCGTCGAGCGCGTGCTCGTCGCCCCGGCGCGCGAGGCCTCCGAATATACGCCGGCGGTGACGCAGCTTGTGCCGCAGACGGTGGTCGTGCGGCCGGAGCAGACCATCGAGCGCCTCGTTCCCGCCCAATATGCCGTTGAGGCCGAGACGGTTCAGGTGAGCCCCGCGCATCGCGAATGGGTGACGCGCGACGAGGATGGCGACGTGATCGGCTGCTGGGTCAACGTGCCCGCCCGCTACGCGCAGGTCGCCCATCGCGTGCTGGTATCCCCCGCGCATGTCGTGTCGCAGACGATTCCCGAGGAGACCGCGACGCGCATGGTCGTCGAGGTCGTGGAGCCTGCGCACGTGGTCGAGCACGTCATTCCGGCGCAATATGCGGAGCGCGAGCGGACGGTGTTGGTTTCGCCCGGCGGCGCGCATTGGGCGACGCTCGACACCTGCGAGCGCTAGCTCAGGTCTTGGCGTGGCGCTGGCGGATCATGAAATTGTCGAAGGAATATTCCTCCACCTGCCACCACAGATATTGATCGGCGCGGAAGGAGAGGAAGGAATCCGCCAGCTTCTTGAAGCGCGGATTTTCCGCCGATAGCTGATCGTAGAGATCGCTCGACGTCTTGTAGCAGGCCTCCAGCACGTCCTGCGGGAACAGCCTGAGCGAGGCGCCGCCGACGACGAGGCGCTTGACCGCCGCCGGATTGGCGGCGTCATAGCGCGCAAGCATCTGCGCATCGGCGATCGCCGCGGCGGCGCGCAACGCCGACTGATAGGATTTCGGCAGCGCGTCGTATTTGTCGCGCGCGACGACGAGATGCAGTTGCATCCCGCCCTTCCACCAGCCGGGGTAATAATAATTCGGCGCGACCTTGGCGATCGGCTGGCCGAACTTCTCGTCGTCGTAGGGCCCGAGCCAATCGAACATGTCGAGCGAGCCGCTTTGCAGCGCGTTGTAAACCGACTCGCGCGGCATCGCGACGGGACTGGCGCCCAGCGTCTGGAACACCTTGCCGGCGAAGCCGCCGACGCGCATCTTGAGGCCCTGCAAATCCTGGAGGCTGCGCACTTCCTTGCGATACCAGCCTGCCATCTGGCCCCCAGTGTTGCCGGCGGGCAGGGCGAGCGCCTTGTGATCGACCAGCAATTCGTCGATGAGCGCACCGCCGCCGCCTTCCTTGAGCCAGGCCGAATGCTGGCGCGCGTTCATGCCGAACGGCGTCGAGGTGGCGAAGATGAAGCTCGGATCCTGGCTCCAAGCGTAATCGAGCGCCGTGTGGGCGGCGTCGGCCTTGCCGGAGGAAACGGCGTCGAGCGCCTGGCCCGCCGGCGCGATCTCGCCGGCCGGCGACAGTTTCAGCTTGAAATGCCCGTCGGTGAGGTCGGAAAGCGCTTTCGCCATCGTCTGGCCGGCGCCATAGATGAGGTCGAGCGACGGATTGAAGCTTGAGGTGAGGCGCCATTCGACGTCGGGCGTGGTTTGCGCGAGCGCGGGGGCGGCGACGCCAGCGGCGGCGGCCACGCCCAATCCAGTGAGGAAACCTCGGCGCCCGTATTCCATTCGGCCCTCGTCACATTCGCGCCCGGTGCTTAGGCGCGCGATATATACACGCATCGAATGCGGCGCTAGCGCGGAGCTTGCATGGCGGAAAAGCACAGGCAGGTCGCGGCCGTCGCTCTGGCCGGCGGCGCGTCCTCGCGCATGGGGCGGCCCAAGGCGCTGGCGCCCTTTCTCGGCGAGCCGCTGGTGGCGCGCGTGCTCGGCCGGCTGCGGCCGCAGGCGGGCGCCGTCTATCTCAACGCCAGCGGGGCCGAATATGCCTGCTTCGGCGCGCCGCTGGTCGAGGATTTTCCGCGCTGGCGCGGCGCCGGGCCGCTGGCGGGCGTGGCGGCGGGGCTGGCGCGCGCGGGCGCCGACGGCTTCGCTTATCTGGCCACCGCCCCCTGCGACGCGCCGTTCCTGCCGGCTGATCTCGTCGCGCGGCTGATGGCGGCGGGGCAGGGCGGCGCGGCGGTCGCTGTCTCGGATACGGGGCTGGAGCCGATGTTCGCGCTGTTGCCGGTCTCGGCCCTCGCTCGGGTCGAGGCGGCGC
>JAJYDD010000481.1 GCA_021777795.1 Pseudomonadota bacterium
GCCCGGCGAGCATCTCGGCGAGCGCGACGCCCTCATCCTCGGCCTTGTGGGCGAGCATGGGACCGCGCACCGCGTCGCCGATGGCGTAAATGCCGGGGACATTGGTGGCGAAGTGATTGTCGATGACGATCTGGCCGCGCTCCAGCGCCACGCCCAGCGCCTCCAGCCCGAGGCCGGCGGTATAGGCGCGCCGGCCGATGGCGACCAGCACGACGTCGGCGGCCAGCGTCTCGGCCGCGCCGCCGGCGGCGGGCTCGATCTGCACGGAAGCGCCGGCGCCCGTCGTCTCGACCTTGGCGACCTTGTGGCCGAGGCGGAATTTTACGCCCTGCTTCTCCATGATGCGCTGGAAGCTCTTGGCGATCTCGCCGTCCATGCCGGGCAGGATGCGCTCGAGGAATTCGACCACCGTCACTTGCGCCCCGAGCCGGCGCCAGACCGAGCCCAGCTCCAGCCCGATGATGCCGGCGCCGACGACGACGAGTTGCTTCGGCACGGCGGGCAGCGCGATCGCCCCAGTCGAGGAGACGACGACCTTCTCATCGATCTCGACCCCCGGCAGCCGCGCCACATCCGAGCCGGTGGCGATGACGATATGCGGCGCGTCATAGACGACCTCGGCGACCGCACCCTTCACCCGCACCCGGCCGGGCGCGATGATTTCCGCCTCGCCCTTCAGCCAGTCGATCTTGTTCTTCTTGAACAGGAAGGCGACGCCGTTGACATTGGCCGTCACCGTCTCGTCCTTGTGCTTCATCATGCGCGCCAGATCGAGCTTCGGCTCGACGTTGACGCCGAGCGCCTCGAATCCATGCCCGGCCTCGTCGAACATCTCGGAGGCGTGCAGCAGCGCCTTGGAGGGGATGCAGCCGATGTTGAGGCAGGTGCCGCCCAGCGTCTCGCGCTTCTCGACCACCGCGACTTTCAGGCCAAGTTGGGCGGCGCGGATGGCGCAGACATAGCCGCCGGGACCGGCGCCGATGACAATGACGTCGTAGGACATTTTGGGCTCTCTTTGGGGCGGGGCTTATTCCGGCCAGAAATCGGGGTTGATGATCTCGTCGAAGGACCAGGGGCAGGACGGCGGGAACGCCGCCTCGCCAAGCTTGGTCTCGTCGGCGGCGATGAGGACCGCGTCCTGATAAGCGTCGGCGAGCGAAGCCGGAAGCCGCGCTTTGAGGCTCGGATTGTCGGCGAGGTGGCGCGTCAATCCGCGCCGCTGCACCTTGATGCTGGCCGACCAGCTTCCCGACCTGCGCTCGGGCTGATAGCGCCATTTGATGAGGTGGGTCAGCAGCGCCGCGAGCCGGCTCGTAAGGTCGCGCTCCTCCGACCGGCCCATGCTCTCGATCTCCTCGGCGATATTGGCGATGTCGGCCTCGGCGAGGCGGCCCTCGCGCAACAGCGCCGCCTGCTCGTTGGCCCAGCCGTAGAAATCGGCGTCGTAGGAAATCCTGTTCATGAGACGGCTCCGCGCGCGCCTCAGAAGGCGAGCCTGCTCAGCATCATGATAAGCGCCACCACCGAAACCATCCAGATCGCGGTGCGGGCGTAGACCACGCCGAGCAGATACAGCGGAATATAGATAATGCGGCAGACGATCCAAAGGGTCGGCCCGAAGCCGGCGGCATGGTGAGTGACGATGAGGCCGAGATCGAGCGCGACGAACGGCGCAAGGTTCTCGACGTAATTGGCGAGCGCCCGCGTCGCCCGGCCGAACATGACGCCCTTGACCGGCGGCGCCGCATCCCGCGAGGTGAAGAGATAGCCCGCCGGCAGCGCGATATTGCCAAACGCCCCCTGCACGAGGACATGCGCGATCCACAAGACGACGCTCAACTCAAGACAAACGATGGCGCTCATGGCGCGTTCCCCCCTTTTGCGCGACGAAATAGCCCCGACATCTCTTACTCCTCAACTGGCGAGCGCGAGAATCGCCGCTTGCCGCTCAGCGCGGCGGCGCAGCGATTCAGCCCCGAAGTCGATTTCGTCGCGGTCGTCGTCGAGCCAGAAGATCGAATGCCCGAATTCCGAAAGCCTCACTTCGTTGAAGCGATCCGGCGAACGCCGAAGGAACTCGAACATCTCCCCACCCGATATCACCGGCCGCAAATCGACGACGGCCTCGTATCCGTCCATCCAAGCGATCTTCACGACGCCATAGAGAACGACCTCGACCGCTTTCATTCGCACGATGTCGCTCATCATAGCTTCTCCGGCTTACGACCACTCTCAATAGTCGTCCATGCCCGCATCAGGCCGTCGCGGTTCCCCGACGCCCAGGCCAGCACGGCCTTCAGCTTATTCTGCGGCAGCGATCCGCGCAAAACTACAGGCGGATCAATCCGAATCTGCGCGACAAATTCGGCATGGACCGCATGAAAGTGAGGCGGCGGATGCTCGTCAGGATAGAACTGTATCTTTACGCCATCGACGATTGCGACCGTAGGCACGACTCGCTCTCCCCGCAGTTGCCGACATCGCCGCGGCGAGAGCGCCGTTCAGATCTCACAAATCCAGCACGAGCCGCGCCGGATCCTCCAGCGCCTCTTTCACCCGCACCAGGAACGTCACCGCCTCCTTGCCGTCGACGACGCGGTGATCGTAGCTCAGCGCCAGATACATCATCGGCCTAATCTCGACCTTGCCGGCGATCGCCACCGGCCGCTCCTGGATCTTGTGCATCCCCAGGATGCCCGATTGCGGCGCGTTGAGGATCGGCGTCGACATCAGCGAGCCATAGATGCCGCCATTGGTGATGGTGAAAGTGCCGCCCTGCATCTCCTCGATCTTCAACTGCCCGTCGCGGGCGCGCTTGCCGAAGTCGGCGATGCTCTTCTCGATGCCGGCGATGGAGAGCCGGTCGGCGTCGCGCACCACCGGCACGACGAGGCCCTTGTCGGTGCCGACGGCGATGCCGAGGTGATAGTAATTCTTGAACACGAGGTCCGCGCCGTCGATCTCGGCGTTGACGGCGGGAATGTCCTTCAACGCCTGCACGCAGGCCTTGACGAAAAAGCCCATGAAGCCAAGCTTGCCGCCGTGCTTCTTCTCGAAGGCGTCCTTGTATTTGGCGCGCATGTGCATGACCTCGGTCATGTCGACCTCGTTGAAGGTCGTCAGCATGGCGGCGGTGTTCTGCACGTCCTTCAGCCGCCGCGCGATGGTCTGGCGGATGCGGGTCAGGCGCACGCGCTCCTCGCGCGCGGCGTCGTCGGGCGCGCTCGGCGCGCGCAGGCCGACGGGAGTGGGCGCCGCCGCCGCCGCCTGCGCCGCGGGCGCGGGCGCGGCCTTGGCGGGCGCCGGGGCGGGTTTGGCGAGCGCGTCGATCACGTCGCCTTTCAGCACCTGCCCGCGCTTGCCGCTGCCGGCGACGCCGGAGAGATCGACGCCGTTCTCCGTCGCCATCTTGGCGGCGGAGGGCGCGGGCGGCATCGCGGTCTCGGCCTTCGGCGCAGGCGCTTCGGCCTTGGCCGCAGGCGCTTCCGCCTTCGGCGCGGGCGCTTCCGCCTTCGCCACCGGTTTGGCGGCGCCGCTGCCTGCGCTCAGCGAGCCCAGCAGCGCGCCGATGGCGACCGTGGCGCCGGAATCGGCGACGATCTCCG
>JAJYDD010000026.1 GCA_021777795.1 Pseudomonadota bacterium
GGCAGTTTGGGATCGACGAACTGTGGCAGGAAGGCGGTGAAAAACACGATCGTCTTGGGATTGGTCAGCGCCACCATTAGGCCGCGACGGAAATGGATGCGACGGTTGAGCGGCGCGACTTCGGATTCGCGCCCCGCGCCACGCCACGCCTTGAGCCCGAGATAGATTAGATAGAGCGCGCCGGTCCAGCGCATCGCGTTGAAGACGGCGACGGCGTTGGCGAGCACCCAATCGAGGCCGAGCGCGATGGCGGCCAGGAGAAGGGCGTTGCCGAGCGTCGTCCCGGCGGCCGTCGCCAGCGCGGCGCGCACGCCCTGCGTAGCGCCCGTGGCGACGACGAGGGTGACGATCGGTCCCGGCGACAGGATCAGGATCGTCGTGACGAAGAGAAAGGCGCCAAATAGCTGGAAATTCATCGTCCACTCCGGGCCGCCGGCTAGATCGGCTCGTCCTCCGGCGCTTCTTTGCTCTCGTGCTTGATAATCACCGGCGTCTGGGCGAGCGCGAACGCCACGGTCAGTGGCATGAAGCCGAAAGTCTTGAACGTGACCCAGGCGCTTTCGGAATAATGGCGCCAGACATATTCATTGAGCACGGCCAGAAACAGAAAGAAGAACGCCCAGCGCCAGGTCAGGATGCGCCAGCCGGCGGGCGTCAGACGCAGCGCGCCGTCGAACATGATCTCCAGCATCGGCCGCCGGAACGCCAGCCCGAAGAACAGGGCGGCCGAGAACAAGCAGTAAAGCACCGTCGGCTTGATCTTGATGAACGTGTCGTTGTGGAAAAGGAGCCCCATGCCGCCGAATATCAGCACGATGACGGCCGTCACCATCGGCATCAACGGCAGCCGGCGCAGCTTGATATAGGAGACGGCGAGCGTGACCAGCACGGCGACCATCATCGTCGCCGTGGCGACGAAAATGCCGAACTTCCAGAAGGCGAGGAAGAACAGCGCCAGCGGCCCCAGTTCGAGCGCGAACTTGAGCGTCGGGTCGATCTTGCGCTTGGCGACTTCGGTCATGGCAGACAGGCCCGCGCCAGCGCTTGGAACGCACGGGCGCGATGCGACAGGGCGAGCGAGCCGTCTGCCGGCAGGCCGTGCTTCTCCTCGGCCGTCATCTCGCCGAAGGTCAGCGTGTAGCCGTCGGGCAGGAAGCAGGGATCGTAGCCGAAGCCGCGCGTCCCGCGCGGCGGGAAGACGAGGTCGCCATCGACCCGGCCCTCGAAAGTCTCGACATGGCCGTCGGGCCAGGCGATCGCCAGCGCGCTGACGAACCAGCCGCGCCACGGCCCCACGGCGCCGCGCGCCTTCAGTTCCGCCTCGATGCGCGCCATAGCCGCCGCGAAATTTCCGTCCGGCGCCCAGCGCGCCGAATAGATGCCCGGCGCGCCGTCGAGGCCCGCGACGCACAGCCCGGAATCGTCGGAAAGCGCCGGCAACTGAGCCGTCTCGGCCGCCGCGCGCGCCTTTATGAGGGCGTTAGCGACAAAAGTGTCGCCAGTCTCCTCCGGTTCGGGCAGGCCGAGCGCGCCGGCGCTGACGAGTTCGATCCCCTTGGGCTCCAGAAGATCCTTAAGTTCCGCCAGCTTGCCTTTGTTATGGGTTGCCGCGACGACGAGGCCGGAGAGTTTGCGATGCTGGGTCATGGTCCGATTATCTTGTAGCGCTGTCCGACGGGCGTCGGGCTCGCGCCTTCGAGCCCGTTGATGATGAGAAAAACGTCATAGGGGTCGTCGACGCCCGACATGCGCGAGGCCAACGCCTTCGCATCGTCGCCGGGCTGCGCCGTGGCGATGTGGATGTGCTGCTCTCGCGCGCGCGCGGCCTCTTCGGGGGTGATGCGATGGAACGAGCGGACTGACGCCATGAAACTGGCGTCGAGCGCCGGGCTCAGCGTGTGGGCGGCGAAGATGAGGCGGAAGATGCGCGAATCCAGGCGGATCGCCGCCAGCCGGAACGTCCATTGATCGCCCTTGGCGACGGCGACCGCGGTGGGCAGGTCCGTGCCCTTCAGCGTCTCGATGGAATTGGTCTGCACACCTTCAATCCAGCCGGAGGCGAGCGCCTGCTCCAGCGATTCGTTATCCTGCTCGTCGATGCTGTCGAGCCGCAGGGCCTGTGTGCCCGCCTCGCCGACGCCGATCAGCGCCGCGGTTTGATTCTCCAGCGTGAAGCCGTCCGGCGCCTTGAAGGCGAAGCCGAGCTTGGGATGCAAGAAAAGGGTCTGAATCGCCAACCCTTGCGCAGGGTTGTCGCCATAGGCCATGCCGTCGATGGCGGAAAGATAGGAGTCGCGCGCGGTGTCGCCGATGCCCCGGGCGCCGATCTGCTTGGCCAGAACGATTGCGGCGGCGATGCGCTCGGGCGTCGAGGGATGGGTCGACATCATGTCGGGCTTGCTGCTGTCAGTCGCCGTCCCCGCATGCAGCGCGCTCCAGCGGCCGAGCTTGTCGAGGAAGCGGGCTGCCGCATAGGGGTCGTAGCCCGCCTTGGCGATGGTGCGGATGCCGATTTTGTCGGCCTCGAACTCCTGCTGGCGCGAGAATCTGGCGACTGTCAGCTTGGTGCGGGCGACATATTCCTGCCCCTGGTCCGGCCGCTCCAGCAATTGCGTGGAGACCCGGCTGAACAACTGGCCGCGCCGTTCGAGTTCGGCGCGCGCGGCCGCGTGGCGGGCGGTGATGTGGCCGATCTCATGCGCCATGACGGCCGCGACCTCGGCGCCGTCGCCGGCGAGCGCCAGTAGGCCACGGGTCATGAAAATGTCGCCGGAGGGCAGGGCGAAGGCGTTGACGACAGGCGAGTCGAGCAAGGTCACATGATAGGGCTCGCTCGGCGTGTCGCTCGCCGGGGCGAGCTTGACGAGCAGATTGTCGATGTAAGCCTTTATGCCGGGGTTTTCGTATTCCCCGCCGAAAGCCGCCATCAAGCGCCGCTTCTCGGGGTCCAGCGCGAACTTGGGCGCCGGCGTGGCCACAGCGGCGGGTCTGGGCTTGGGCGCCGGCGCGACGATCGGCGGCTCCAACGTCGCGCAGCCCGCCGCCAGCAGCGCCAGGCTCACCCAGGCTAGGGCGCCCGCCCGCGAGGCGGCGAAAGCGCGCGTCAGCACGGGAAAAATCCGCGCATTATCCGACGACACGTTTGACGACACCCGCCCTCTCATCCAGCCTGCCCTGTCTCCTTCGCGCTTTCCCAGGGCTCGCGCGCTTTCCCAGGGCTCGATCATCTATCCAGCAGTTCGATCATCAAGGGATCGGCGATTTCGATCCGAGGGCCAAAACGAACATCGACGACGCCGCGAACCAGCACCCTTTGTCCCGCCAGCGCCCTTAGGTCAACGCCGCCGCGCCGAAATTGTGCCTCCGCCTTTTTGCGAATCACGACGGAAAATCCCTCGCGCCCGGCAAAATCAAGATAGTCTTTCGTGCGCGCGCCGCCAACCCTGCGCACGACGCCTTCAACCAGCGCGAAGCGGCCGTCGGCGCGGGTGAGCCCGGCGAGGTCCGCCGCCTTCAGGGCAGGGCCAGGCGAAACCCAGACGCCTTCCCCCGCCGCCCTCGCGGCGTCCTCCGCCTGCAACCGTTGGGCCTCGCAGGGGCGGGTTTCCGTTTCCGGCCGCACGAGGGCGAGGCCGCGCAGGATGAAGTCGAGCGCCACCGACTGACCGTCGCGGTCGACGAGATCGACGACGAGGCGCCCCCAGCGGTCCGGCCTGCGATCGAGCATGGCGAGTTGGAGAGGCAGCCCCTCAAGCTCGGCGAGCGCGGCGACGGCCTCGGGGCTGAGCCAGAGGCCGCCCAACCGCGCGCGTCGGCCGTCCGCCAGCACGATCTCGCCGCGCGGCGCGATGGCCTGCACGCTCGCCGTCCCCGAGACTACGCCGCACGCGGCAGCGCCCGTGACACCGCAAGCAGGAGCGGCGAACAGAAGGCGCCAGAAGCCTGCTCGCCGGTAAGGCATGGCTACCGTCTCGCTCCGCATGGCCCCGACTGGCGACGCGCGCAAGCGGGACTCTGTGCAATGCGATGCGCCTTAACGTAATTCCGGCCGCTCTTCGAGTATCGAAAGGTCAAAGACATCGCATAGAGCGCCAAGTCGAGAATTTCCGACAAAATCTGTGAAATTTTGTATACGGAATTTTTAAGCCCCGCAGGCAACGTAGCGTAACGTCGATGATCGGTGAACACTGGATCCGTTCTCCGGCGCGCATATTCTGATGATCGAAGACAGCGACCAAGGCAGTTTTGGTCCTTCCCCAGGGTTTTTTATGCGTGCATCAGACGACGCGGCGGGTAGCCCGTTCGCAGGGGCGGCGAGCAACAGCGGGCGCCGACATGCCGGCGACGGATTCGGTTTGGACGACCCCGATATCCGCTCCGCCTGCTCATCGGAAGCCCTGAATCCGGCGGGGGACCAGCGCCTGCTCCTGCCGTCGAGCCATGAGATCAGCGAAATCATCGGCTGCTTGGAGATCGCCGATGGCGCCTCCGAAGCGGAGAGCGCGAAGGCGCAACTGCGGCGCGCCCAAGAAGTGCTGAGTCTGGTGATCGAGAACGTTCCCGACGCGATTATCGTCAAGGACGTGCATTCGCGCTGCTACACGATGTTCAATCACGCGGCCGAAACGCTCATCGGAAAGGCGCGCGCCGATGTGATCGGCAAGACCGCCGAAGCTCTATACCCCGACGGATATCTCCAAATCGTCGAAAAAGAGGATGAGGAACTGCTTGAAAAAGGCGAGTTGCTGATCGACGACCACGAAATCTTCTTTCACGGCATGGCCCCGCGCATCGTCACGCTCAACCGCAAGGTTCTGCGCGACGTTTATGGCGAGCCGCAATTCATGCTGGCCGTCATCCATGACATCACCGAGCGCAAACGCGCCGAAGAGCGCATAGCCTATCTGGCCCGCCACGACAGCATGACCGGCTTGCCCAACCGGGCGACATTCAACGAACGCCTCGCGGTCGCCATCGCGCGCGGCGCCCGCTTGGCCGTGCTGTCCATTGATCTCGACCGCTTGAAGGAGATCAACGACATGTTCGGCCACGCCGCGGGCGATCGCCTCATCGTCGAGGTCGCCAACCGCTTGTCGGCCGCCGCAGGCGAGGCTTTCGTCGCCCGGCTAGCCGGCGACGAATTCGTCGTGATTGCGGTAGACGCCGGCGATCGCTCCAGCTTGGCCTCGCTCGCCAATCGCCTGAGCGATTTCGCCGCCGCCGAATTGATGATCGAAGGCGCCAAGTGCCGCCCTAGCCTTAGCATCGGCGTCGCCGTCTTTCCAGACGACGCGCAAGACGCAACCGCCCTGCTGGCGAACGCCGACGCCGCGCTTTATCGCGCCAAGGCCGAGGGCCGCAGCGTATCGCGGTTTTTCGAACGCGGCATGGATATGCGCGTGCGCGATCGCCGGGCGCTGCGCCACGACCTGAACTTCGCCATCGAGCGTGACGAACTCTCGATCCATTATCAACCGAACACGAAGTTGAGCGGCGAGATCATCGGATTCGAAGCCCTGTTGCGCTGGCGGCATCCTCAGCGCGGTTGGGTTTCGCCGGCCGATTTCATCCCCGCGGCCGAGGAGAGCCATCTCATCGTCGAGATCGGCGAATGGGTTTTGCGCCGCGTTTGCCAAGAGGCCGCAACCTGGCCGCGGCCGCTGTGCGTCGCCGTCAATCTTTCACCGGTGCAGTTTCAGTATGGCGATCTCGTCCAACTCGTTCACACGATCCTGTTGGAGACCGGCCTGCCGCCAAATCGCCTCGGGCTCGAAATCACCGAGGGGGTTCTCATCCAGGATTCCGCACGGGCGCTGACCGTGTTGCGACGGTTGAAGGCGCTCGGCGTCCGCATTGTCATGGACGATTTCGGCAAGGGCTATTCGTCTTTGTCCTATCTGCAATTGTTTCCCTTCGACAAGATCAAGATCGACCGGGATTTTGTGCACAACGTCTGCCAGAATAGCCAATCGGCCGCCATCGTGCGCGCCGTGATGGGCCTGGCGCAGGCGATCGGCCTGCCCGTGCTCGCGGAGGGTGTGGAAACCGAGGAGGAACGCGATTTTCTGCGCACGGTCGGTTGCGATGAAATGCAAGGCTATCTGATCGGACGTCCTTGTCCTATCGAACATTACGCAGCCGAGCTTGGTCGCTTGTCCTCTGCTGGGGCGGCCGTTGCGAGCTAGCATCCCGATTCGGTAGTGCCTATCCATATGCTTGATGGACGCCGAGAGCGCATCGGCAGAAGCAGTTGATTGAGAGCCGAATATCATCGGCTGACTTTGTCCGTCGCAGCGACCGGGGGTGGCGTTGTGTCGAGCGAAGTGTTTGGATATCGTCGATCGGCGCCTTCAAGGACGTGTGGGCGTACCGATTGATCTGCTTGCCGATCACGACGCGGATGTCCAACCCGTTGGGGATGGAGCGCTCGACCTCGTCAAGGAACTCGCGAAGCTCGCCAGCCTATGGCGCGGCATGCATTGACCAGTCACAGAACCCGCCTTTACATGGGTTTCGGTGTTGACGGCGCAACTCGCTGCACGAGCCGCCACATCATACAGATCCGCAGGGGCTTGCGCCACCCAATCTTTAGGCACGAGTTGCTGGGCATTGAGATAAACCGCCGCTGTTCGGATGCACTCGCCATATTGCGTTGGCGAGGCGACGCCCTCGGCGAAGGCCGCTCGCGTCTGACCGCGACCTCCAGGGCAGCAATGCGTCGTCGCCCGATGTTCGGTCACTTCGGCCAAACACGCGGGAGGGTCAAAGACCTGCCGAATTTCGACGCCGATGGGGGAACCGGCGAGGAACCCCGCGACCTGGGCTGCCCTCCCAGGGTTCTCTGCGATTTCCCTCATACGATGGGAGAGGCGTGGCCCTCGACAATTCTTTATGATAAATCGTCATGATTCCGTCGAAACTCGCGCGCGCATCTATCGTCGGAAAGGGCAATGCCTCACTGTCAACTTCCGACTTCCGTAGACATGGCCCATAACCCTATGACGCCGACCCTGAAAGACGTCGCGGAACTCGCCGGCGTATCGACATCCGCCGTCTCGCGCGCTTTCACCAAGGGCGCGAGCGTATCTGTCAAGACGCGCGCCAAGGTCGAGGACGCCGCGCGGACGCTGGGCTATGCGCCAAGCTTGATTGCGCGCAGCCTCGCCACCAATCGCACCAAGCTGATCGGGCTCGTCGCCAACAATTTCCAGAACCCCGTCTTCCTCGACGTCTTCGATCTCTACACCCGCGCGTTGCAGTCACGCGGCTATCGGCCGCTGCTCGTCAACCTCAGCGACGTCGCGGATCCCTCGGGCTCGGCCCGGCTGCTCAGGCAATACAGCGTCGATGGCGTCATCGTCGCGACTTCCACCCTGCCGCCGGCCTTTCCCATCACGTTCAGGGATGCGGGATTGCGTATCGTCCATGCGTTCGGGAGGGCGTCGCGACGGCCGCCCGTTCACGTCGTCGGGATCGACAATGTCGCGGCCGGAAGGCTCGCCGCCGCGACCTTGATTGGACGCGGTTACCGTCGCTTGGCGTTCCTCGGCGGCCCGCAGGCGGCGACATCAACGCAGGACCGCGCGGCGGGATTCCTGAAAGCGCTCGCTGAAGCCGGCGCGGCGGCGGCGCGGGTCGGCTACGCGCGCGCCTATTCCTACGACGCGGGACGCGAAGCGATCGGCGCCCTGATTGAAGCCGGCAGACCCGAGGCGATCTTTTGCGGCGACGATCTCATCGCCATGGGCGCTATGGACGGCGCACGCGCCGCCGGCCTGCGAATACCCGACGACATCGGCTTCCTCGGCTTCAACGATATGGCGATGGCGCGCTGGGCGCCCTACGACCTGACCACCATACGCCAGCCAATCGACGAGATCATCAAACGCTCGGTCGCGCTGATGCTGGAACTTGTGGAGGAGGCGCCCTCCAAACCCAGCGCGACAATATTTCCCTGCGCGGTCATCGAACGGGCGACGTTGCGTGCCCTGCCGACCAGGGGCGCCAAAGCGCGGTGACAATCTCGCTGGCGGCGATCTTCAGCGCCGGCGCCGTGGCGTCAACAATCTCGATGCGATCGAAGCTTTGGGGATGCGCGGCCAGATAGGCGCGCAGCGCCGCGCCAAAGACCATGCGCAATTCCGTGCCGATATTGAACTTGACGACGCGGTAGTCGCGCGCCAGACGCTGCCGCATGGCGACTGGGATTCCGCTGCCGCCATGCAGCACGAGCGGAACGCGCGTGACGACTTGAATCGCGGCGAGCGCCTCGCAATCGATTTCGCAGGCTTGCGCCTCGGCGAGATGGACGTTGCCGACGGAGATGGCGAGCGCATCGAGCCCGCTTTCGCGCTCCAACCGCGCGGCTTCCTCGGGCGCGGTCGCCCGCGAAGACGCGCCGCGCACATAGCCGACGACGCCAACCTCCCCCTCCACGGACACGCCGGCGCGATGGGCGTCCGCCACGACGCGCGCGGTGAGCGCGATATTGTCCTCAAGGGGCAATTTCGAGCCGTCAATCATCACTGAAGTGAAACCAGCTTCCACCCCGGCGCGGCATTCCTCCCAACTCGTCGCATGGTCGATGTGGCAAACGACGGGAACAGACGCGCTTTCGGCGAGCGTGCGGAACATTTTGCCAAGCACCGCTGTCGGCGTGTGGCGCCGGCAGCCGGGGCCGGCCTGAAGTATCAAAGGAACTGCGGCTTCCTCCGCCGCCTCGACATAGGCGCGGGCATCCTCCCAGCCGAGGACGACCAGACCCGCGACCGCGCGACGCTCCTCGACGGCGCGTCCGAGAACTTCGGCGAGAGTGGCGACGGTCATTTGAATTTGGCGATCATGTCCTTGATGCCGGGGATCGTCTCGATCTGATGGGCGTGGCTTGGTTGGAAATATTGGATCAGCGGGCGCTGGCTCAAGCCGCCCAGGATGGTGAAATAATACATCTCGTAGCCCGGCGCGACGACGCAAGGATGGTAGCCCTTGTCGATGACCAGCGTGGAGCCGTCGATGAGATGATAGGCCTCGCCGAGCCCGCCGTCCTCGCGCTGAAGCAGTTGCAAGCCGAAACCGTTGTTGGGGCGAAAGCGGAAGTTGTAGGTCTCGTCGTGGCGGGTTTCGATCGGCGGCCGGTCCTCGTCGTGCTTGTGCGGGGGAAAGCCCGACCAGCCGCCCTGACCGACGGTGAATAGTTCGGAGACGAGCAGCCGCCCGATGCGGTCGCGATATTTGGTCCCCAAAATATGTTTGATCTTGCGATGCGTCTTGGTGTCGTCGGAGCCATATTGCACCTTGTCGATGTCGGCGGCGCGCACGACGAAGGGCTCAAGCGGCTTCTCGCAGCGGGCGCCGGCGACAAAGACTTCCGCAGTCTCCGAGACGCAGACAAACCGGGCCCTCGCGCCGGAGGGAACGTAAACGCCCTCGGGCTCGCCGTCCCAGACATCGGCCCCGCGCAGGCCGACGCGCTCGAACCCCTCGCCCTCGACATCGACATCGACGGTTCCTGTCGCCGGGACGATCGCGGTTTCGTAGTGTGGAACCCGATATTCGAACGCCTCGCCACGCCTCAGCTTGACGATGTTGAAATAGTTGAGCGGCACGCGCTTATCGTCGATGTCGACGAGGGGGCGGTTGGCGTTGTCATAGGGCGGAATATGCATGAGATCGGCCTTTCACGAGTGCGACGGCGCGTGGCTGGAGAGAAAAGCGTCAAGCTCGGCCGCCGTCGGCGAGGCCGGCGCACAGCCGACCCGCGTCACGACGATCGCAGCCGCCGCGGCGCCGCGCCGCGCGCTCGCGGCAACGTCGAGGCCGAGCGCGAGGCCGGTGAGAAGGCCGGCCATGAAGGCGTCGCCAGCGCCGGTCGGCTTCAACGGCGCAACCGGAAACACCGGGGTCTCAATCACCTGTCCGTGCGCGAACGTGCGCGCCCCGCGCGCCCCCATCTTGTAGACGACGGCTTCGGCGTCGCACGCCAGCGCGCGCGCGAGCGCCTCGCCGTCGCCGCCTTCGGCCATGACGGCGAATTCCTCATCGTTGCCGACAATCAGGTCGCTCAGCCCCGCGAAGCGACGACAGACCTCGGCGGCCTCCCCGCCACTCGTCCAGGAATAGGGGCGATAGTCGATGTCGAAGATCACGGCCGCGCCCGCCGCGCGCGCGCGCTCGGCGGCCAAGAGGCTGGCTTCGCGCGAGGGCTCGGCGGCCAGCGCCGTGCCTGTGACAATCAACCCGCCGAAGCGCGCGAACGCCACCTTCTCGACATCGGCGCGAGACAACAGAAAATCGGCCGCGCCGTTGCGGTAGATGACGGATTGCGTGTCGTCGTTGCGCGTCGCGACGACCGCGAGCGAGGTGCGCGCCTCGCCGCCGACGAAGCGCACATGATCGGCGGCGACGCCGTAACGGCCAAGTTGGTTGAAGACGAAGCGCCCGACGGCGTCGTTGGATAGCGTCGTCAACAGGGCGGCCTCGCCGCCGAGCCGCGCGATGCCCGCCGCGACATTGGCGGCCGAGCCGCCGAGCGCGGGAAAGAACGCGCCCGCCTCATCGACGCGCGCGCCCGGGGGATCGGCGTAGAGATCGAGCCCGGCGCGGCCGAGCGCCAACCAACGGTTCAAGGAGAGGCGGGCGAGATTCATGTCAGACGCCGGGACGCTGGGCCCGGCGACCCTCTTCCGTCGCCAGCTTGGCTTCCACGACTTCGCGGCGCTCCGACACTTCGGGCCCGCCGATTTCCCACCACGCATGGCCCTCCTGGGTCCAGCCGTCGTAGGCGTCAACTTTCAAGCTTATCACGTAGGTCCGTCTCGATCGCTGGGCGCGCGCCAAGGCTTGCCTCAACTCGGCGAGCGAGCCGACTGTCTCCGCGTCCGCCCCCAGCGCGCGCGCATGCGCGGCGAAGTCGACGCTGAACGGCGCCTCGACGCCCCGGCAGTCTTTAATGAGGTTGTTATAGGGCGCGTTGCCCGTGCCGACCTGAAGCTTGTGGATGACCGCGAAGCCGCCATTGTCGCAGACGATGACGATGATCTTGCGGTCGGTCAGGACGGACGAATAGAGATCGGAGTTCATCATCAGGTAAGATCCGTCGCCGACGAGAACGATCGTGTCGCGCTCCGGCTCGCTTTCGACCTGCGCGATGCGCGCGCCCCAGCCGCCGGCGATCTCGTAACCCATGCACGAAAAGCCGAACTCGACATCGACCGTGCCGGGCGATTTGGTGCGCCAATTGGCGGTGACTTCGGCCGGAAGGCCGCCTGCCGCTGTCACGATGCGGTCGCGCTCGTGACATTGCGCGTTCACGACGCCAATCACCTGGGCGTAGGACATCGTACGGTTGGCGCCCTTCGCCGTGACGCCGCTCATGTTGTCGTCGACATAGGCGTCCCAGGCGCGCTTCTGCTCGGCGGCATGATCCAACCAGGACTGTGGCGCGCGAAAGTCGGTCACGGCCTCGCTCAACGCACTAAGCGCGAGTTTGGCGTCTGCGACCACCGGAAGCGACCGATGTTTATTCGCGTCGAAGCGCGCGACGTTGATAGACACGATGCGCGCTTCCCGCGCGAAGACGGTCCAGGAGCCGGTTGTGAAGTCCTGCAAGCGCGTTCCGATTGCCAGAATGATGTCGGCGCGGGCGGCCAAGGCGTTGGCGGAATTCGACCCCGTGACGCCCATCGGGCCCATGTTCAGCGGCTCGTCGTGGGTGAGGTTGGCGCGCCCCGCGATGGTCTCGACGACCGGAATATTGTGGGCGCGGGCGAAGGCGGCAAGCTCCGCCGTCGCCTGCGAATATTGCACTCCGCCGCCCGCGACGATCAGCGGCCGCTCCGCGCCGGCAAGCAGGCGCGCCGCATCGGCGATGTCGCTGGGATCGGGCGGCGGGCGGCGGATGCGGTGGACGCGCTCCTCGAACAGCTCCAGCGGGTAATCGTAGGCCCAGCCCTGAACGTCCTGCGGCAAAGCGAGAAAGGCAGGGCCGCAATCGGCGGGATCGAGCAAGGTCGCGATCGCCTGCGGAAGGGACTGGATGATCTGTGCGGGATGCGTGATCCGATCCCAGAACCGCGTCACGGATTTGAAGGCGTCGGTCACGCTCAGCGTCGGATCGCCGAAATGCTCCACCTGTTGCAGGACCGGATCCGGCAGGCGAGTCACGTAAGCGTCGCCGCACAACATGAGCAGCGGCAAGCGGTTGGTGTGCGCGATTGCCGCCGAGGTCAGCATGTTCGTCGTGCCGGGACCTGCGGAGGAGGTGACGAACATGAAGCGCCGACGAAGCTTCTGCTTGGCGTAGGCGACCGCCGCCATCGCCATCGATTGTTCGTTCTGACCCCGCCATAGCGGCAGAGCGTCGCGCTGCGCGTGCAGCGCTTCGCCGAGACAGATGACATTGCCGTGGCCGAAAATCCCGAAGCCGCCGCCGCAGATCCTCACCGTCCGTCCGTCGATCTCGACATATTGGGCGGCGAGATGTTTGACGAGCGCTTGCGTCATTGTCAGACGGATGCTTCGCGCCGCTTCCTTCATAGAATGATCGCTCCTCCGCTTGACGGACGAGCATAGTTGCGATTGAATGCGATTGCAAGCGTTTGCAAATCGGGGACGGCGAGTGAGGCGGATCGGCATAGGGATCGTCGGCGCGGGCTATATGGGCAAGGCGCATGCGGTGGCCATGAGCGCGGTCGGCGCGGTGTTTGACACGACCCTGCGCCCTTCGCTGGAGATGATCTGTACAACCAGCGAAGCCGGCGCTGCGAAAAAGGCGCGCGCGCTGGGCTTTCGTCGCTCCACTGCCGACTGGCGTCGTCTCGTCGAAGCGCCCGAGGTTGAGGCCGTCATCATCGCAAGCCCGCAGTCCCTGCATCGCGAGATCGCGCTTGCCGCCTTCGCGCTCGGCAAGCCGGTGCTATGCGAGAAGCCGCTCGGCCAAAACGTCGCCGAGAGCCGTGAGATGACGCAGGCCGCCGAGCGCAGCGGCTCGGTCAATATGGTGGGCTTCAATTATATCCGCGCGCCCGCCTCACAATTGGCGCGCCAGATCGTCGCGTCCGGCGAGATTGGCGCGGTCACCTATTTTCGCGGCGAGCACACCGAGGATTTCCTGGCCGACCCGGCCACGCCGGCGAATTGGCGCACACGGGGGCGCGCCGCCGGCAATCTCGGCGACCTCGCGCCGCATCCGCTCAACGCCGCGATGGCGCTGATGGGGCCGATCCGCGAATTGATCGCTGAGGTCGAGACCGTGCACAAGACGCGGCCCGGCGCCGAGGGGCCGGAGAAGGTGACCAACGACGATCACGCGCAAATCATCTGCCGGTTCGAGAGCGGCGTGATGGGCTCGCTCTATTCGAGCCGCATCGCGACTGGGCGCAAGATGGGCTACGCTTACGAGATATTCGCCACGAAGGGGGCGATCCGCTTCGACCAAGAGGACCAGAACGCGCTCTGGCTATACAAAGGCGAGGGCGATCCGGCCCGGCGCGGGTTTACCAAGATCCTCACCGGCCCCGATCATCCCGATTACAAAGCCTTTTGTCTCGGCCCCGGCCACGGCACGGGCTATCAGGACCAGATCATCATCGAGGCGCGCGACTTCCTCGCGGCGATTGAGACAAGGCAGCCGGTCTGGCCGACCTTCCGCGACGGTCTCATGGTCAATCAGGCGGTCGCTGCCGCCTGGGCGTCAAGCGAGCAGCGGCGCTGGGTGAAGTTGAGCGAAATCTGACCGCGCTTCCTGGGGAACACTCTCATGACGATGGCTATTGGCAACGCGCCTTGCTCCTGGGGCGTTGAATTCGCCGACGATCCGCGAAACCCGCCGTGGACGCGCGTGCTCGATGAATGCCGCGATGCGGGCTATCGGGGAATCGAACTCGGACCGATCGGCTTCATGCCGGAGGATCC
This sequence comes from Pseudomonadota bacterium, assembly GCA_021777795.1. Taxonomy (GTDB): domain Bacteria; phylum Pseudomonadota; class Alphaproteobacteria; order Rhizobiales; family Beijerinckiaceae; genus Roseiarcus. Next base: position 13,912 of record JAJYDD010000026.1, read on the forward strand.
GGTCGAGTTGGGCGAGGCGTTGTCCTCGCGCGGACTGACGTTGATTGGCGGGGTGGTGTTCCGGCCTTTCCACGATCCCTCCAAATGGGAACAGGTCAAGGACGCTGCTGTCCGCACCTGTCGTTCCTTGCGGGCGCACGGCGCGCGCCAGCTCGTCCTGATTGACTCGATCTCGCCGCGTCGTGCACCGACAGCGGGCCGACCTGCGGAGGCCGAGCAGATGAGCGCCGGCGAATGGAAGGGCTTTGTTGAGCGCTTCCGCGAAATCGCCAAAATGGGCGCGCAGGAGTTTGGCCTGACCGTGTCGATCCATCCTCATGCGGCGGGCTTCCTCGACTTCGAGCCCGAGGTCGAGCGATTGCTCGCCGAAATCGACGCGAATCTCCTGAAGATCTGCCTCGACACCGGCCATTCTCACTACGCGGGCTTCGATCCCGTCGCGTTCCTGATGCGCCATATCGCCCGCGTCGCCTATGTCCATTTCAAGGACATCGACCCGATCGTGCGCGCCAAGGTCGTCGCAGCGCGCACTGGTTTCTATGAAGCTTGCGCGCAAGGCGTGTTTTGCAACCTCGGCAAGGGCATGACCGACTTTCCCGCTTTTCGGCGCACGCTGCTCGAAAGCGGCTACGAGGGCTGGTGCACGGTCGAGCAGGATTGCGACCCTGCCGGGGCGAATTCGCCCGTGGCGGACGCGCGCGCCAATCGCGACTATCTCGCGGCGATCGGCTTCAACTAAAGGTCAAACAGCCATGAGCAAACTGAACTGGGGCTTGATCGGCGGCGGCGAAGGCAGCCAGATCGGCCCCGCCCACCGCTACAGCGCCGCGCTCGACGGTCTCTATGTGTTTACCGCCGGCGCGCTCGACGCGGATCCGCAGCGCGGTCGCGCCTTTGCGCAAAAGCTCGGCCTCGCGTCCGACCGCGCCTATGGCGACTGGCGGGAAATGCTGGACCGCGAACGCCAGCGCCCCGACCGCATCGACCTCGTCACCATCGCCACGCCGAATTCAACTCACTACGAGATCGCCAAGGCCTTTCTCGAAGCGGGGATCGCTGTGCTGTGCGAAAAGCCGATGACGATGACCGTCGAGGAGGCCGAAGACATCGTCGCTACGGCGGAGCGCGTTCGCGGCCTCTTCGCGGTCAACTACGGCTACACCGGCTATCCCCTGGTCAGACATATGCGCGCGATGGTCCGGCGCGGCGATCTCGGCAAGGTGCGCCTCATCAAGGCGGAATTCGCGCATGGCTTCCATGCCGACGCCGCCGACGCCGACAATCCGCGCGTGCGCTGGCGCTACGATCCCGCGCAGATGGGTCCTTCCGCGCAATTCGCCGATTGCGGCATCCACGCCCTCCACTTGGCGAGCTATGTCTGCGGTGAACAACCCAGCACGCTTTCCGCCGATTTTGTTTCGACGATCGCGAGCCGAACGCTTGAAGACGACGCGATGGTCAATTTCCGCATGGACGGCGGCGCGGTGCTGCGGTTGTGGACGAGTTCTGTGGCGATCGGGCGCATGCACGGTCTGAATATTCAGCTCTTCGGGGAGAAGGGTGGCCTGCGCTGGGCGCAGGAATGGCCCAACCAACTCTACTGGACGCCGCTGAACGGGCGAACGCAAATCCTGGAGCGCGGCGGACCCGACCTGTCGCCCGAAGCCGACCGCGCCTCGCGAGTCACCATCGGCCACGCCGAGGGCATGCCGCTCGCTTTCGCCAACATTTATGCCGATCTCGCCGAACAGATTCGCGCGCGCAAGGAGGGCCGAGCGCCGGATCCGGTGGCGAGCCATTTTCCAACCGCGGAAGATGGTCTGCGTTCCATCGCCGCCATCGCAGCGGCGGTCGACTCGGCCAAGCGCAACGGCCAATGGGTGGACGCCCGCCCGCCGTCGATGCGACGATGAGTTGAACTCGGTTTGCGAGGAACTTGGACGCAGCCGCAGGCAAAAGGAGCGCGGCCTCAGGGCCAGCGTCACAACTGCTATTTAAATCGCTTTCCGCCCCGGACTTTCGATGAGGGACTCCGCTGACGAAACGCCGAGCGGACGCGTGTGCCTCGATTGCACCAGGGCGAGCGAAAGCTCGCGCGCCGCTTCCAGCGCCAACGGCGCCAACTCCAGCATGCGCGCTTCGGTGAGGCGTTGATGCGGACCCGAAATATTCACGGTTCCGGTCACCTCCTGCGTCGCGTCGTCACGGATTGGCGCGGCGATTGTGCTCGACCAACTCGTGTAGGTCAGCATCGACATGGCGAACCCGCGCGTCCTTGCCGCTTTCAGATATTTTAGCAACGCTTGCGTGGTCTGCGGCGCGCGTGGGCCGTAATCGGCGCGCGACCCGAAGCCTTGCGCTGCGACCAGCGCCAGCGCCTCGGTGTCATTCAGGCAGGCGAGCCAGGCCATGCCGGAGGCCGAGCACGAGAGGCGCGCCTCCTGTCCCATTTCCGGGTCGTAGCGCAGCCCGAAACGCGCGCCTTGCGATTTGGCGACCCAGATTAGCCTGCGCCCATCGACCATCGCCAGCCGCACAAGTTCGCCTGTGTCGCGCGCTAGCCGGTCCAGGATCGGCTGCGCGAGATCGGTGACGCCGACTCCGGCGAGGAACGCGAAGGCGAGCGAGGCGATCTTGGCGGTGAGTTGATAGACGCCGAGACGCCGATCTTGCCTGACGTAGCCGAGTTCGCTGAGGTGCGTCAGCACGCGGTGCGCCGCGCTGCGCGGGATGCGCAAATGGTCGGCGACCTCGGACAGTTGCATTCCGCGCGCGTTGACCGAAAGAAGCTCGATGACGGCGAGCGTCCGCTCCAACAGCCCGCTAGGTCCGCCGTCTTTCTGCGAATCCGTCTTTGTAGGCGCCAGCATGGACTTCTAGCTCAAATCGATCGTGGCGCCCGTTTGCGCCGCGTCCCGAACAGCGAGGGTCGCGCGCAGCGTCGCGGCCGCGTCCCGCGCGCTGACTTGCGGCGCGTCCTGGCTGCGGATCACGCGCGCGAAATGGGCGATCTGGGCCGCGTAGGGATCGCCGGGTGCGAAGGGCGCCGCTTCCACCTGCAGCGGCTCCCGCCAGCCGCACGGGCCGGCGTGGCGCCAGATCTCCAGATGTGGCAACGTCAACGACGCTTCCGTCCCGCACAGCACATGCGAGGTCGCGCGCGCCGGCAAGGGCGGATAGGCCGCGCTTTCGCGCGACGAGACGTCCCAACTCCAGGGCGACGGCGCCGCGTCCGACAATGTGAGCGTCGCCAGGGCGCCGTTGACAAGACGCAATAGAACGACGGCCGTGTCCTCGACGTCAAACGCGCGCGCCGCATGGGCGGCGAAGGCGTGAACGGAAGCGACTTCGCCGCAGACATGGCGCACGAGATCGATCTCGTGGATCAGGTTGATGAGGATCGGGCCG
>JAJYDD010000482.1 GCA_021777795.1 Pseudomonadota bacterium
GCTGAGATCGCGGTTGTTCAGCACCATCAGGATGAAATGCGGGTTGGACCATTCCTTCCAATATTTGGAGACGGTTATCATCACGTTCAACCCGTTCATCTGCATGGCGCCGTCGCCGATCACGCCGATCACCACCCGTTCGGGGAACGCCATTTTGGCCGCCACGGCGTAAGGGGTCGCAGCGCCCAGCGACGCCAGCGAACCCGACAGCGAACCCTTCATGCCGCGCCGAAATTTCAGGTCGCGGCCATACCAATTAGCGACCGATCCGCTGTCGGCCGTGACGATGCAGTTCTCCGGCAATCGCGGCGACAGCTCCCAGAACACCCGTTGCGGATTGATCGGGTCCGCCGATTCCATCGCCCGGCTCTCCAGGACCTTCCACCAATCATCGAGGCTCTCTTTGATCGTGTCGCGCCATTTCGTGTCGGTCTTTTGCTCAAGCAGCGGCAACAACGCCTTCAATGTTTGCGCGCTGTCGCCCACGAGATTGACTTCCATCGGATAGCGAAGGCTGAGCTTGTCGCCTTTGATGTCGATCTGCACGCCGCGCGCGTTGCCAGGTTTCGGCAGGAATTCACTGTAAGGGAACGCCGAGCCGACCATCAGCAAGGTGTCGCAGTTCTTCATCAGATCCCACGACGGCTTCGTGCCGAGCAGACCGAGGCCGCCGGTGACAAAGGGCAGGTCGTCGGGCAAGGCGGCCTTGCCCAACAGGGCTTTGGCGACGCCGGCGCCAAGCCTGTCAGCCACCGCGAGCACCTCGTCGGTGGCTTCGAGGCAGCCGGCGCCAATGAGCATGGCGACCTTCTTGCCCTTGTTCAGCGCTTCGGCCGCCGCCCGCAGGCCATCCATGTCCGGAACCTTGCTTTCGGCCGGAAAGCCGACGCCCGTGTGGGTCGCGCCGTGAGCGAGCGGTGGATCCTCATAGGGCATCAGTTGCAGGTCGTTCGGCAATATGATGCAGGTGACGGAACGCTTGTTCTGGGCGATGCGCACGGCGCGGTCCACCATGTGCCTGACCTGGGCGGGCGTAGACGCCAACGCGACATAATCGCTCGCCACGTCCTTGAACAAAGAGACAAGATCCACTTCCTGCTGGTAGCTCGCGCCTAGCGCGCTGCGCGCCTGTTGGCCGACGATGGCGACCACGGGTTGGTTGTCCATCTTGGCGTCATAAAGACCGTTGAGCAGATGAATCGCCCCCGGTCCCGATGTCGCGTAGCAGAGCCCCACGCCGCCGGTGAATTTGGCGTGCGCCGACGCCATGAAGGCCGCCATTTCCTCATGCCGGACCTGAACATATTCCATATCGGGCAATGCTTTCTGAAGCGCGACGTCGAGGCCGCCGACGCCGTCGCCGGGATAGCCGTAGACTCGCTTGAGGCCCCATTCCTGGAGCCTTTTCCAGACGAACTCGCTCACATTGATCGACATGACGCATCTCCAGCGGGCGCTTCGCGTTCAACCCTACTCAAGGAGAACGACGCAACTCCGCAGCGGTTCCGGTCCCTAAGAGCGGCCGCACGGTGCATGGCCGTGGCGCGCCTCGCACACCGGGCCGCAGGCGGAAGATTCCGCCGGCATGGGGTTCGTGAGAGAGTTGTTGCGGGGATAGATTTTGCCGGGCGCTGGTGACGACCAGAATGTCCAAATTGGCGCCGGCAAAGCAGCACATCGTCGGCTGGCTTACGGGCAAAGCGATTTTCGCAATCAGGGCGCCTTGGCTGTCGTAGCGATGCAAAGCGCCGCCGCCGTGGAGGGCGCACCAATAGCAACCCTCCTCGTCCATCGCCGCGCCATCGGGGACGCCCTCGCCGGCGGATACGCCTACAAAGGGCTCTGCCGCGCCGATGGCCCCGGTTGCAAGGTTATAAGGCGCGCGCCAGACGCTATGCGCCAGCGAGTGCGACCAATAAAAAACGGCGCCGTCCGCGCTCCAGGCAAAGCCATTGTGCAACTCGCTACGATCCGGGACAGCCATGAGGCCATCTGCGAAGGTGAAGCAATGCATCGCGCCCGCCCGACGCGCGGCAAGCGTATCCGACACGGGATCAAACATCACCCCGATCCAGAACCGACCGGCGGCGTCGCAAATCCCTTCGTTGAACCGAAAATAGGCGGGGTCGTAAGGCGCCGCCGCCACCAAAGCGGTGGCGCCCGTCGTGAGGTCGAGTCGAAATAGGCCGTCTCGCAGCGCCAGAAGGGCAGCTTCGCCGCCCTCCATCAGCGCGAAAGCGCCGACATCGGATTCGAAACTCCAACGACGCCGCTCGCCCTCTGCGCCGAGGCAATGAAGCGCCGGTTCTTTTACGTCAATCCAATAGAAGGATTCCGTGGGAGCGTACCAGGTGGGGGATTCACCGATTGTCGCCTGGCAATCCAGCCATAACTCCACGTTCGACACGGCATTCTCCGGAGCGGACGTCGGTTGCAATCGCCTAACGTTGGGACGATGGAAGTGTTCCCGCGCCGGGGCGCCTGCGGGGCCGGGATCGAATGTCTCACCGCTCGGGTGTTGTTGCGCCCGAGGCGCCGCCGGTGGAACCGCAGGGCGCTCACTCCGCGAGGCGCGCAAGCGACGAGGGCGTCGGCTTGGCGGCGAGAAACGTTTCGCGGATGGGCGCGCCTGCTCCTGTTTGCCGGAGAAGGCCCCGCCCCGCGAGCGCCGCCTGCTGACGGATGACGTGAGAATTCAGCCCGCTTCGGCCAAGCCCTCGCGGCCGATGAAGCTCACCGCCTTGCGCAAAGTCTCCAGGCCGGCGGCCGGCCGCACCGCCTCGGTGGCGAGGCAACGGCGATAGAGCCTTGCGCCGGGCCGTCCCGCAAACAACCCGAGCATGTGGCGCGTGATGTCGTGCAGCCGAACGCCCGCCTGCAACTGCCGCGCGACATAGGGCTCGAAAACGGCGAGCGCCGCGAAGGCGTCCTCATGGGCGGCCGGCGCGCCGAACAGACGCGCGTCGACATCGAGCAGCAGCTCCGGGTTCTGATAGGCGGCGCGGCCGAGCATGACGCCGTCGACATGGGCCAGCGCCGTCTCGGCCGCGTCGAGATCGGCGAGGCCGCCATTGATCGCGATCGGCAAATCCGGCCAGGCGCGCTTGAGTTCATAGACCAGGGGATAATCGAGCGGCGGGATCGTCCGATTGTCTTTGGGGCTCAACCCCTCCAGCCAGGCCTTTCGCGCGTGGACGATGACGCCGGCCGCCCCCGCCGCCGCGACCCGCTCGACGAGGCCAAACAATGCCTCGCGCGGCTCCTGCTCATCGACGCCGATGCGGCACTTGACCGTCACCGGCATTGCGACCGCCGCGCGCATCGCCGCCACGCATTCGGCCACCAACGTCGGCTCGCGCATCAAACAGGCGCCGAAGCGCCCGCTCTGCACGCGGTCGGAGGGGCAGCCGCAATTGAGGTTGATCTCGTCATAGCCGAGATCCGCGCCGATGCGCGCCGCCTGCGCGAGCTTGCCCGGCTCCGCGCCGCCCAGTTGCAGCGCCACCGGATGCTCGGCCGCCTCGAAGCCCAGCAGCCGCGCCCGCGGGCCGTGGATAACCGCGTCGGCCGTCACCATCTCGCTATAGAGC
>JAJYDD010000027.1 GCA_021777795.1 Pseudomonadota bacterium
CATCACCGTGGCGAGCATCCCGATGGAATCGGCCCGCGCCCGCTCTATGCCCTTCTCGGCGCCTTCGAGGCCACGGAAGAAATTGCCGCCACCGATCACCACCGCCACCTGCACGCCCAACGCGGCGGCGGCCTTCAGATCATGCGCGAAGCGATGTAGCGTCGGCGTGTGCAGCCCGTGGGTCAATGGCCCCATCAGGGCCTCGCCGGAGAGCTTGACCACGACACGTTTGAACAGCGGATCGCCCATTGGGTAAGCTCCCGATACGAATCGGGCGGCCCGAGGGCCGCCCTACGTTGCCGGCGCTTTAAGCCTCTTCGGCCGGCTTTTCTATGCCGTCGCCGAGCTGATAGCGCACAAATCCCTTCAGCGCGATCGGCGCGCCGACGGATTTCTCCGCCTCTTTCACCGCTTGCGCGACGGACTTCGCGGGGTCGATGACGAAGGCCTGATCGACGAGGCAGACCTCCTTGTAATAGGTCTTCAAACCGGATTCGACGATCTTGGCGATCACCTCCGGCTTCTTACCGGCGTTCTTCTCGGCCAGCACATTCTTCTCGCGCTCCAGCGTCGCGGGGTCGAGGCCGGAGGAATCGAGCGCTATCGGGCTCGCCGCCGCGACATGCATGGCGATCTGGCGGCCGAGCGCGGCCAGCGCGGTCGCGTCGCCCTTTGATTCCAGCGCCACCAGCACGCCGATGCGGCCGAGACCGTCGGCGATCTGGCCGTGGACGTAATGGCCGATCGCGCCCTCATGCACATGCAGGCCGGCGACGCGGCGCAAAGTCATGTTTTCGCCGATGGTGGCGATGGAATTGGCGATCGCCTCCGCCACCGTGCCGCCGCCGGGATAATGCGCGCCCGTCACCTTCTCCACCGAGACCTCGGGCGCATGGTCGAGCGTCACCGCCAGCACGCCGCGCACGAGGGCCTGGAAATCGTCGTTGCGGGCGACGAAATCGGTCTCGGAATTGACCTCGACGACGACGCCGAGATTGGCCTCGACCGCCACGCCGACGAGCCCCTCGGCCGCCACGCGCCCGCTCTTCTTGGCGGCCTTGGCGAGGCCCTTCTTGCGCAGCCAATCGACAGCCGCCTCGATGTCGCCCTTGGTCTCGCTGAGGGCGTTCTTGCAATCCATCATGCCGGCGCCGGTCTTCTCGCGCAGCTCTTTGACCAGGGCGGCGGTGATCTCAGCCATCTCAGGCTCCTTAACGTCTAAAGACAGAAAGCCCCTCCCGCGCTAGGCGGGAGAGGACGGTGGATAATCCAATGGCGGGGCGCGAGGCCCCGCCGGGCGACTTACTCGGCCGCCATCAGCATCCTGGCCTGATCCGCCCACTTGTCGCGGGTGATGCGGCCATTGAAATGCAGGTCGGCGTCGAGCTTCTGGGCCTCTTCGTCGGTCATGGCGGCGAGCTGCCAGTAATGGAACACGCCATGCTCGTTGAGCCTCTTGACGATCTGCGGGCCGACGCCGCCGAGCTTGGCCAGATCGTCGGGCGCACCGCGCGGGGCGGAAAGCAACTCGAACTGCTCGCTCGCCTCTTCCGGCGCCGGGGCCTCGGTCTCGGGCAGCGGCTCGGCCAAGGGCTCATCAACGGCGCCGATGTCCTCGCCCGCCGCACCCTGGCTGCGCGAGATGCCGTCGATGGCCGCCTTGGCGATGAGGTCGCAATAGAGCTGGATGGCGCGGCTCGCGTCGTCGTTGGCCGGAATCGGATGTGCGACGCCGTCGGGATCGGAATTGGTGTCGAGAATGGCGATGACAGGGATCTTGAGGCGGTTGGCCTCCTTGATCGCCAGCGCCTCCTTGTTGGTGTCGATGACGAACACAAGGTCCGGCACGCCGCCCATGTCCTTGATGCCGCCGAGCGCCTTCTCAAGCTTTTCCTTCTCGCGGGTCAGCATCAGGCGCTCTTTCTTGGTGAGGCCTTTGGCGCCCTCGGCGAGTTGCTCGTCGATCTTGCGCAGCCGCGTGATCGAGCCGGAAATGGTCTTCCAGTTGGTCAGCGTCCCGCCGAGCCAGCGCGAATTGACGAAATATTGCGCGCAGCGCCGCGCGGCGGTGGCGACCTCGTCGGCCGCCTGTCGCTTGGTGCCGACGAACAGCACGCGCCCGCCCTTGGCGACGGTGTCGGAAACCGTCTTCAGCGCCTGATGCATCAGCGGCACCGTCTGGGCGAGGTCGATGATGTGGATGGAATTGCGGGCGCCGTAGATATAGGGCGCCATCTTCGGGTTCCAGCGATGCGACTGGTGGCCGAAATGCGCGCCGGCTTCGAGAAGTTGGCGCATGGAGAAATCAGGCAGAGACACTGCGTAGTCCTTTCCGGTTTAGCCTCGGCGGAGCATGTGAGCGGCTTGCAGCCGCCACCGGAGCGGGCCCTTAGAGCAGGGACCGCAAAACTCCGCCTGTGGAATGGACGGCGCGTTAGCCGAAAACGGCGTCCAGGGCAAGAGCGTTGCGTGGCGCCATTCGCAAGCTCCCCACCGCTACGGCGCGCTCAAAGCGTCCGCCCGACAATCCCCGCCAGCCGGTCGCCCCATTGTTGCGCCGTCTCCGACGTCGCGATGAGGTCCTGCCTCACTTCGATCAGCGCGTTGCGCCATCCTCTCGTCGTCGCCACGGCGTCGATGGTGTCACCCGGCAGGCCGCCGCTATAGGGCTCGTTGTCGCCGATCTCGTGCGCGGCGAGCCCCGCCTCCGCCAGCCCCAGCAGAATCGCCCGCGCTAACCTGGCGTCGCGGTCGTAGAGCAGGCCGGCCTTCCACGGCCGCGCAAAGCCGCGCCAGACCGGCGTGAACGAGTGGAGGGAGACGATCGCCGGCTCACGGCCGGCGGCGACCATCGCCTCGGCCGTCGCCTGGATGGCGTCGCGATAGGGCCGCCAATAGGCCTCTATGCGGCGCCCGATCTCGGCTTCGTCGATGCGTGCGTTGCCGGGCACGATGGCGCCGTCGGAATAGCGCATCACCAGCGTCGGGTCGTCGGCGCCACGGTTGGGGTCGATCAGCAGCCGTGAGAAGGTCGACAGCACCGCCGGCGCGCCCAGGCGCTCGGCGAGCCGCAGCGTCAGCCAGCGCGCGCCGATGTCATAAGCGATATGGCGCTCCAGCGCCTCGGCGGGCAGCCCGAGGGTTCCGTAATGCGCCGGCAAGGCGTTGCGCGCGTGGTCGCAGACGAGGAGCACGCCGGCGTCGAGCCGTCCGTCGATGCGCTCGACGGGCTCGAAATCGCCTGCGAGGTCAATTTCCGCGCTCACCCTGTCCATAGCCGCCCCTTGCCTGCGCCTTGGGGCGAGAATATGGACGCGGCCGTCTCCGGAGTCTTCAGAATGTCAGAAGCCGCGTCGCTCGCCGCCGGCCGCGGCGCGACCGCCTTGGCCGCGCTCGTGCTCGGCGCGATGGCGATGGGCATTTCGCCGATCTTCGTGCGCTGGGCCGACGTCGGCCCCTTCGCCAGCGCCTTCTGGCGCGTCGCGCTGGCGCTGCCGGCGCTTTACGCCTGGATGCGGCTGGCCGAGCGAGGTCAACCGCCGGGGCCGCGATTCATCAAGCCCGTGTGGCTCGCCGGCCTCGCCTTCGCCGGCGATCTTTTGTTCTGGCACTCGGCCGTCCTGCGCACCAGCGTCGCCAACGCCACCTTCTTCGCCACCACGGCGCCGATCTGGGTCGTCGCCTTCGGCTGGATGCTGTTCGGCAGGCGGGCGCCGCGCGCAACGCTATACGGCCTTGCGCTGTGCCTGATCGGCGGCGCGGCTTTGGTGGCCGAAAGCCTGCGCTTTCGGCCCTCCGGCGCGCTCGGCGACGCCTTCGGCCTGGCGACGGGCGTGTTCTTCGGCCTGTATTTCCTCGCGGTAGAAGCCGCGCGGCGCAAAGTGAGCGCGGCGCGCGCGACCTTCGAGCTTTCCGTCATCACGGCCGCGGCCCTGTTGGCGGTGGCGCTCGTCAGCGAACCGCGCATGCTGCCGGCGAGCCTGTCGGGCGTCGCCGCGCTGTTCGGCATGTCCTGGGTCAGTCACGCTGGCGGCCAGGGCCTGCTGTCGGTGGCGCTAGGGCGCCTGCCGGCGACCTTCTCCTCGCTGGTGATCTTCCTGGAGGCCATAGCGGCGGCGCTGTTCGCCTTCCTGCTTCTCGGCGAGCCGATTTCGCTGGTGCAGGGTCTCGGCGGGCTGTTGATTATGGCCGGCATCTATGTGGCGCGCCCGCGCGGGGCTTGAGGCGCGCGCGCGGGCCTTTCAACCTCGCGCGCGACCATGCTATGGAGCGATGCGACGCGCCCGTAGCTCAATTGGATAGAGTATCGGTCTTCGAAACCGAGGGTTGGGAGTTCAAGCCTCTCCGGGCGCGCCAGTAAACCCTCTGAAGTTGCTCGCTTTTCGAGCATTAACGAGTTGCTGCGTCAGCGCGCAGAAGCGCGTAGAAGCCTGCAAAAACCCCCAAAAGGCGGCCCTAAGTCCCCCACCCCGCTTGGCGCCTTCTTGCGCTCGGGAAAGGTAGTCGCGTGCTGCTGGGAGGAAAGCGTGAAAGCGACCTTTTCCGCCACCGACTGGCGAGGCGCGGCCCGAGAGATCGCCGACGCCCTGGCCGTTCTCGCCCCGATCGAAACGGGCTGAAATCTCACATAACACGCCAAGAGGCGGCGCTTGCGCTAGGCTCGCAGCGGCTGGGCCCTGGGAGCGACGATGTTCACAATCGGAATGCGGCGCTGGGTCGCCGCCGCCGTGGCGCTGGCGGCGTCGCCGCCCGCCGGCGCTGAGACGCCGCTCTCCGTCAGCCAATTGCTGGCCGACGGCTGGGAGATCGCCGGCTACGCCCCTTCGCTGGCGATGGTCGGCTCGGTGATCCTGTTCAAGCACAAGGACAAAAACTACCTCGTGCAATGCACGGCCGTTTTTGACGCCACGCGCAGCCAGCACAGCCGCGTCGTCACCAACTGCTACGAGATCCGTTAGGCCATCAGCCATTCGTGCGCGGGGTCGTTGTGGAAGCGCCAGACGCGCTTCGGCCCCGCCATCACGTTGAGATAGTAAAGCTCATAACCATGCGGCGCCGCGCAGGGATGATAGCCCCTGGGCACCAGCACCACGTCGCGGTCGCCGACCGCCATCGTCTCGTCGAGCGAGCGGTCGTCGGTGTAGACGCGCTGGAAAGCAAAACCCTGCGGCGGGTTGAGGCGGTGATAATAGGTCTCCTCCAGCAGCGACTCGCGCGGCAGATCGTCCTGATCGTGCTTGTGCGGGGGGTAGCTCGACCAATGGCCGGGCGGCGTGACGACCTCCACCACCAGCAGGCTTTCGGCTTCCGCCGTCTCGGACAGAATGTTGCGGATGTGGCGCAAATTCGATCCCTTGCCGCGCGTCAGCGTCTCCACGTCGTTCGGCCCGATGACCCGCGCGGGAAGCTTGCCCGTGGCGGGGGCCGAACACAGCGCGATCTCGGCTTCGCCCTCGGCGGCGACTTTCGCGCGCGTTCCCGGCGGCAGATAGACTGACCACGGCGGCCCCGAGAACACGTCCGCGCGTTCGCCGATGAGGCCGGACTCGAAGCCCTCCGCCGTGACGCGGACCTTGCCCGACAGCACGACGAGGCAGACCTCCCTGGCCCCGGTCTCGACGTCGGCCGTCGCGTCGGCCGCAAGCTGACGGGTCGAAAAGCCGACATAGGTCCAGCCGGCGCTCGCCGGCGTGATGTCGTGCAGAAGGCCGCTGGCGTCGGCTTTGGCGGGGATGAGAAGGCGCGGCATATCGGCGAGTCCCAGGCGTTGACGCCCCTTTTCGTAAACGCATCGTCGGCCGATGCAAGCCTCGACGCCGAAAGCCGGACCAAATGGCGGAGATCGACGGAGGGCGACCGCGCCGCAGCGGTGGGCGAGGCCGCCGCCGCGCCCTTGCTTTCCACCTCGGCGCCGTCCGCTTAGACTTGCGCCATGCGAATCGTTTCCTATCGCGACCTGCGCCCCGGCCGGTTCGGCAAACCATTGGCGCGCCTCAGCGCGGCTTTGGCGAAGGGAGACTTCGCGGCGGCGGGGCTGAAGAAGCTGGCGCCGACGCCCTATTGGCGCGCCAAGCTCAGCGACGAGGCGCGCCTGCTCTTGCAATTCGTCCCCTTCCAGGGCGAGACCGTTTGCCTGTTCCTGGAAGTCATCGCCGACCACGCTTACGAAAAGTCGCGCTTCCTGCGCGGCGCCGCGGTGGACCGCGACAAGATCGAGGCGGGCCCGGACGATCTCAAGCCCGAACCGGAGGCGCGGTCGGGTTGGGAATTCAAATGGCTGCCGCCGGAGGCCGTCGCCTTCGACCTGCTCGACAAGCCGCTCGTCCTCGACGCCGCGCAGGAGGCGGTGCGCGGCCATGCGCCGCCGCTCGTCATTATTGGCCCCGCCGGCTCCGGCAAGACGGCGGTGACGCTCGCCAAGCTGCGCGAGGCGAGCGGCGACGTGCTCTACGTCACGCTTTCCGCCTATCTCGCCCAGAGCGCAAGGCGGCTCCACGGCGCGCATGGCTTTGAAAATCCGCAGCAGAACGTGGACTTCATGAGCTTTCGCGAATTCGTCGACACCATCGCCATTCCCGACGGCGAGGAGGTCAGCTTCTCCGCCTTCCGCGCCTGGTTCGAGCGCCGGCGCGGCGCGCTCAAAGGCGATCTCAAACAGGCGGACGCGCATGCGCTGTTCGAGGAGTTTCGCGGCGTCATCGGCGCGCCCGCGCAAGCCGCCCTGACCCTCGCCGAATATCAGGCGCTGGGGCTGCGTCAGTCGCTCTATGGCGCGGGCGAGGCGCGCGCGGCCGTCTACGACTTGTTCAACAAATACCGGGAATGGTTGATGGCGGAGCACCGCTTCGACCTCAATCTGGTTTCGCACGCCTGGCGCGCCAAGGCGGAGCCCGCTTACGATTTCGTCGTCGTCGACGAGGTGCAGGATTTCACCAACGCCGAACTGGCGCTGGTTCTCGACACGCTCAAGGTCAAGGACCGTTTCCTGCTTTGCGGCGATTCGCATCAGATCGTGCATCCGAATTTCTTCTCCTGGGCGGCGCTGCGGGCGCTGTTCTGGAACGAGCGCCCAGGCGGCGAGGCGCCGGCCTCGCGCGAGATTTCGGTGCTGCAAACCAATTTCCGCAACACGCAGGCCGTCACGGGGCTGGCCAATCGTCTCATCAAGATCAAACAGGCGCGCTTCGGCTCGGTCGACCGGGAGAGCAACTTTCTCGTCAGATGCGCGTCCCCGGCGCCCGGCGCGACGCAATTGCTGAAGGGCGACGACAAGTCGCTGCGGGCGCTCGACGCGGCCTCGCGCGCCTCGGTGCGCTACGCCGTCATCGTGCTGCGCGACGAGGACAAGGCGGCCGCGCGCGCGCATTTCAAGACGCCGCTGGTGTTTTCCGTCCACGAGGCCAAGGGGCTGGAATATCCCAACGTCATCCTGTTGCAGATGATCTCCTCGAACCGCGCGGCTTACGCGGAGGTGTGCCGCGACGTGAGCCCCGGCGATCTCGAAGGCGAGGAATTGGAATTCCGCCGCGCCCGCGACAAGGCCGACAAATCGCTCGAACTCAACAAGTTCTACGTCAACGCGCTTTATGTCGCGATGACCCGCGCGGTTGAAGGGTTGACGATCGTCGAGAGCGACGTCGAGCATCCGCTGTTGCGGTTGCTCGGCCTCAGACAGACCGCGGAAGCCACGGCGGCGCCGGCGTCCGCCTCCAGCAAACAGGAGTGGGCGCAGGAGGCGCGCAAGCTCGAATTGCAGGGCAAGCAGGAGCAGGCGCGCGCCATCCGCGAGACCTTTCTGGCCGCCAAGCCGACGCCGTGGACGCCCTGGTCGCTCGCCAGCCTCGCGGAATGGACGCCCAAGGCGCTCGACCCTCGGAATCCATCGGCAAAAATCAAACAGGTCGTGCTCGACTATGCGCTTTGGCACGGGCAGGGCGGCTATGTCGAAAAGCTCGCGCGGGCGAATTTCGCGCCGGCGCTTACGCTGACCTACCGTGGGGAATTGCTGGCGCGCCACGCGAACATTGTCGACGGCGGCAAGTTGGTTAACCCGGCCACGATCGCCGGTTTTTCCGAGGATACCCGCAATCCGATGGGTCGGGCGACGCGCGCCGTCGCTGCGATGCGCGAGCGGCATTTGCGGGCCTATCTGGAACGCTCCGCCAAGCCGGTGTTGCAAGACTGCGACCTCTACGGCGTCGACCACAGGACCTATTGCGGCGCGACGCCGTTGATGCTCGCCGCGCGGGCCGGCAACGTCGCGCTGGTGGAAACCCTGCTGGCGCGCGGCGCCGACCCCGACCTCGCCGACGACTACGGCCATACCGCCTGGGTGTTCGCCCTCAACCGCGCCATCGACGATCCCGCTTTCGCGCGCGCTCATCTTGGCGCCTTGTTCGAACCCTTGGGGCCCGAGACCCTCGACGTGCAGACGGGCGGACGCCTCGTTCGGCTGGAGCGCCACCAGGGCGAATTCTGGCTGCTTGGATTGATGCTGGCGGGATTGAAGACCCATTGCGGCGGCCTCGCCGCCCGCCCGCTTGGACCCGGGCGTTACAGGCGCGGCTTTTTTGCCGATTGCCTGCGAGAAACGCTCGAATGCTTGCCCGAGCATTTGTGGTCAAAGGCGCGGCGCAAGAGAGACTATATCAGCGGCGTGCTGGCGCGGGCGGAGGTCGAATCGCGCTACCGGCCCGCCCGCAAGCTCTGGAAGCGACGGGAGGTTGGCTACTACGTGCCGGCGCCGGACATGAAACTACGGCGCAAGACCTCGGACGACGACGGTTGGTCGCCAATCGCAGACGCGCTCAACTTGCCGGCGGTCTACGCCGCGAGCGAAGGCTGGCTGTTTGAAGAGTACGGCTTCAAGGCCGAAGCTGAGAACTCGCTGCGTTAGTCGCAGAGACAGCGGCTTGAAGGAATTTTGGGAAAAAATCGAGAAAGAGCCGGCAAGAGCAGAAGCGGCTATCCCTTAACTCACGCTGCGCCTGGCGCCACGAATGGGGTCCGCCTCACCCCGCCAAGCCAATCTAAACGGCCTCCAGGAGATAGCGGCCCCGTCCCGTATTTTTGGCTTGGTACAAAAACACGTCCGCTCTGCTAACGAGGTCGTCGAGGTCTGACCCAGGTCTGCTCAGTGCGATTCCGATGCTGCAACCTATGGCGACGCGATTTCTTCCGATCATATAGGGCTGTTCGATCTTCGTCATGAGACGGCGCGCAAAGGCGGAAGCTTCCGCCGCAAGTTTGCCTTCAGTTGAATGCAGCAAAACGGCGAACTCATCGCCGCCGAGCCGTGCGCCGCAAGCGAGCGGCGGCATGCAGGTTTTGATCCTGGCGGCGACCTGGCGCAGGAGATCGTCACCACCGTTGTGGCCATGCGTATCATTCACCGCCTTGAAGCTGTCGAGATCGAGATAAAGGAGAGCTACGTCGTTCTCTCGCTGCTGGCGCTCCATTCCGTGGAAGATCTCAATAAGCCGCCGCCTGTTGGGCAAACCGGTTAGGGGGTCGTGGCGGGCGAGATGGGCAATCTCGTCGGTGCATTTCAGAAGCTCGATGTGGCGGGCCTTGGCTTCGAAGAGTTCAACCGACGTCGCCGCCAAATCACTCAAAATGCTTTGGCTCTCCTCGGTGAATTCGAACTCCGGTTTGACATCGAGCACACACAGCGACCCTATCGCGACACCGCTCGGCGTGATTAGCGGAGCGCCTGCGTAGAAGCGAACATGGGGCGCGGCCTTTACGATGGGCGCCTCGACGAAGCGGCGGTCAGCCGTTGCATCGGGCACCACGAATACGTTACGGCCGCGAATAGTTTCCTCGCAAAACGCCATTTCGCGGGGCATTTCGTTCGCATCAACCCCTTGCTTGGACTTAAACCAGAACCGATCCCGGTCCGCGAGCGCCAACGTGCAAACCGGGCGGCCCAGGACCGACGACGCGATCCGGGTTATGCGATCGAAGTTCGGCTCCGCTGGCGTGTTCAGGACCTCGTACCTGCGGAGCGCGTCAGCCCTGAGATCCTCGTCTTTGATGCTCATCGCAATAAACCGACCCTCAAAAATTCATGCCAGGTTGAGTCAGCGAATTCGTGTCGTATGCGGAACGCCCAAAACCGTTACACACGAGAATTAACATTGGGTTGCGACGAAGTATTGAAGTGTTGGCAAATTGCACTGTAAACAGTGCGAGAAAACCCCAGCACTGGGCGGCTCGGCCGCAGGCTGGGAGCCGCTGCCCAAGCGCGGCTTCGGGTTGCGGATCGGCTGGCCTCGTGCATGGTTGACCCGCGCGCGCCCGGCCAGATTGAGCGCAGCTTATCCGACGTCATCCGATTTGGTCTGTCGATAATCGGCGCCAGCTACTCCGTCTTGCCAATGGGGCGAGCGATATTCGATCTTTATTGCGCGTCCTTGGCCCAGAGTCGCAAGCGGATCCCGCTCGATATCGACGACATCCTCATGGTGAGTTGGTCGATCTCACGACAAATGCGGATTCCAGCCCATCGTCGTGTTCGATGGCGAAAACCGTTTCATCACCGCCATCTTCGTCCCCTCAAACCCCTTGCCCCCTCCCCCATTCCGCCGCAAACTCCCCGTCAAACCCCACGGGAGGACCACCCATGAACGCCCACGTCGATGCCCCCACGGCCACCGAAGCCGAAATCCGCGTCAATCTCGCCGCGTGCTATCGCCTCGTCGCCCTCTATGGCTGGGACGATCTCGTCTTCACCCATATTTCAGCGCGAATTCCGGGGCCGGAGCACCATTTCCTCATCAACCCCTATGGCATGATGTTCGAGGAGATCACCGCTTCCTCGCTGGTCAAGGTCGATATGAAGGGCGAGAAGGTCGGGGCGTCGCCGTTCCCGGTCAATCCGGCCGGCTTCACCATCCATTCGGCCGTGCATGAGGTGCGCGAGGACGCCGGCTGCGTCATGCATCTGCATACGCCGGACGGCACCGCCGTCTCTACCTCGAAAGAAGGGCTGCTGCCGCTCAATCAGACCGCGCAACTCGTCGTGCCCGATCTCGCCTATCACGATTACGAGGGCGTCGCGCTCGACCTCGACGAGCGGCCGCGCCTGCAACGCGACCTCGGCCAGAAAAACATCATGCTGCTGCACAATCACGGCACGCTGACGGTCGGGCGCACCTGCGCGGAGGCGTTCCTGCGCATGTATTTCCTGGAGCGCGCCTGCACGATGCAAGTGCGCACGCGGATGCTCGGCGGCCCGGACGCGGATTATCCGACCGAGCCCGGCGTGATCGAGAAGAACGCCGCGCTCGGACGCTCTGAGGGCATGGGGTCGCTGGCGCGCCAGCTCGTCTGGCCGGCGCTGCTGCGCAAGCTCGACCGGCTCGACCCCGGTTTTCGCACCTGAATCGACCAAGCCGTGAAATGAAACTTGCGCGCCGCCCCGCCGCCCGCATAGTGCGGTGGGGAAGTGGGAGCCGATTCAGATCATGGCGATGAGCGCGCGCGCGGCGATTCTGGCGCTGATCTTGGCGGCGCCCCCCGCCGCAGCGGTGGAGACCCCGCTGCCGACCCCCACGGTCACGGCGCCGCAGCCGGCGACGCCCTCGCCCGTCCCCTCGCCGGCGCCGGCCGACGAACTCGGCGCCGTGGTCGAACTGACGACCCATCCGGCCGCCTATATCGAGGCCAAGGCGACGCGCGAGGAGATCTATGGCGCGATCATGGGCAGCCTCGCCAAGATCCGCGACGCGGCGGCCAAGGCCGGGCTGAAGCTGAAGGGACCAGCGATGGCGGTGTTCCTCACCGCCGACGACGACGGCTTCACCTATCGCGCGATGGCGCCGCTGGAGAGCCTCCCCACGCCGGCCCCTGCCCTGCCGGCGCCGATCAAGCTCGGGCAGACGCCCGTCGGTAAGGCGATGAAGTTCGAGCATCGCGGCGAATATGACGAAATCGATTCCACCTATGACGCGATCACCGCCTATCTCGACGAGAAGGGCGTCGACGCGCAGGATGTGTTCGTCGAAGAATATATCAACGAGCCCAAGAGCGCCGACGACCCCAACGGCCAGGTCGATATTTACGTGCTGCTGAAATGATCCGCGCCGTCCTGTTCGATCTCGACGGCACGCTGACAGATTCCAGGCCCGGCATTATCGCCTGCTTCCGCTACGCCTTCGCCCGGCTCGCGGAGACCGGCGGCCCGAGCGCGAGCCTGCCGGACGACGCGGCGCTGAATTTCATCGTCGGGCCGCCGTTGCGCCAGAGCTTCGCGCGCTTTGTCGAGGCCGCGTTCCAGGAGCAGCTGATGGGCTATTACCTCGAACGCTACCAGCCGATCGGCGCCTTCGAGAACAGCGTTTACGCGGGCGTGGCGGCGGCGCTCGATCTGGCGGCGGCGGGCGGGACGCGGCTGCATGTGGCGACCTCGAAGAATGAGCGCGACGCGCGCCTTATCCTCGAACATTTCGGCCTAGCCAGCCGGTTCGACTCCATCAACGGGGCGCGGCTCGACGGCGCGCGCAGCGCCAAACGCGAGATCATCGCCGACACGCTTGCCGCCCACGGCCTCGCGCCCGAGGAGGCGGCGATGATCGGCGACCGCGAGTTCGACATGCTGGGCGCCAAGGCGGTCGGCGTCGCGGCGATCGGGGCGCTGTGGGGCTATGGCTCGCGCGAGGAGTTGGTCGCGGCGCGCGCGGACGCGCTGGCGGCGACGCCGCTGGAGGCGGCCCAACTCGCGCTCAGGCGATGATGTCAGGCGTCAGTTCGTCCTCTAGCCGCTTGAGGCGGTCGCGCAGCGCGAGCTTGCGCTTCTTCAAGCGCTGAAGTTGCAGCCTGTCCGCGGCGCCGGAGGCCATCAGCGCCTCGATGGCGACGTCGAGGTCGCGATGCTCCTGGCGCAACCTCTCGATATGCTCGCGGATCGCCCGCTGCTCGTCCTCGCTCAACCCGCCTTGCGCCATGTCGCGCCGCCCCGCCCCTCGTCGCCGCCGACTATGATTGAAACCCGCATCGACGCGCAAGTGTCATGACGCAGGTCAGGCGGATGCGACGAATTGTGAACCCAACCTACCTGCTTTTTTCACTTCGGCGCGGGCTTTCATCTTGCGCGCGCCGATGAATGTGTCACACTTTTGTCGTCCAGGAAGCCACTAAGGAGCTGGCGAATGTCGATAGAATCGCACCTGTCGGAGCTTGCGCGTCGTCATCAGGCTGTCGAGCAGGCCATTCTGGCTGAAGAAGCTCACCCTTCCGCGAACGAGCTGAAGCTGCATGAGCTCAAGCGTAAAAAGTTATCGATCAAGGACGAGATTGAACGGCTCAAGCAAATGCCGCAACTGGAGACGCGTCACTAGCGTCAGCGTTTCGTAGATGGGCGCCCACGAGGCGCGCCTGTCCGGGCGTTAAGCGACTGTCTGAGCGTAAAACATGGTCTTCGCCGCGAAGGTTCAGCCTTCGCGGCGTTTTTTTGGGCTGTCTCTGTTTGAAACTTTCGTTTGGCGCAATCTTCCGACGCTGGCGCTAGTCTTCCTCGGCGCGCCATTCCTCGGCGACTTGCGCGTCTTCATCCTCGCGCCTGCGCGCCTTGGCTTCCTCGGGGGCAAGGCGCCTCAGCGCCCATACCGCCGCGCCGCGCACCAAAGCGATGGGGTCGTCGAGAAGGGCGCGTACGGGCGGCAGCAGGGCGGGATCGCCGGAGTTGCCAATCGCGATCAGCACATTGCGCAGGAAGCGGTCGCGCCCGATGCGCTTGATCGGCGAGCCGGAGAATCGAGCGCGGAAGGCGGCGTCGTCGAGGGTCGCGAGTTCCGCCAGCGGCGGATCGCGCCAATCGGGCGCGGCGAGCTTGGCCTCGCTCGCCTCCCGCGCATATTTGTTCCAGGGGCAGACGGCCAGGCAATCGTCGCAACCATAGACGCGATTGCCCATCGCCGCCCGCAACGCGCGCGGAATCGGGCCCTTGTGTTCGATGGTCAGATAAGAAACGCAGCGGCGCGCGTCCAACTGATAGGGCGCGGGGAAGGCCTGCGTCGGGCAGGCGTCGAGACAAGCGCGGCAACTTCCGCAATGGTCGCGCTCGGCGGCGTCGGGCGGCAGGTCGAGGGTTGTGAGCAACGCTCCGAGAAACAACCAGGAGCCGAATTCGCGGCTGACGAGATTGGTGTGCTTGCCCTGCCACCCGAGGCCGGCCGCTTGCGCCAGCGGCTTCTCCATCAGCGGCGCGGTGTCGACGAACACCTTGACGTC
Organism: Pseudomonadota bacterium; assembly: GCA_021777795.1. GTDB lineage: Bacteria > Pseudomonadota > Alphaproteobacteria > Rhizobiales > Beijerinckiaceae > Roseiarcus. The sequence goes on from JAJYDD010000027.1 coordinate 14,233, forward strand.
GCCGCCGGCGCGCGAGACCAACCAGGAGGCCAGCAGCTTGAGCCGGCCTTTGATGAGGTCGTGATAATCGCGATGGCGCGCGTAGACCGAGACGGCGCCGACCTCTTTCCGCTTCGTCACTTCGAGCGGATCGCGCTCGGGGCCATAGTTGACGCCAAGCATCACACCGGCGCGAACTTCAGGCATCAGCGCCAGCGGATCGAAGCGGCGCGGGTTGTCCATCCACGCCATGTCGCCGTGGCGGCCAAGTTCCAGCCATTGCGCGAGCCGGGCGCCGGCATGTTCCGGCGCCTGAGCCGGCGCGATGCGGCAGAGGTCGAAGCCGAGGGCTGCGGCTTTCGCCTTCAGCGCGGCGGCAAGGGTTTCGGGGGTCGGCATCGCCGCCGACCCATCACGCCGCGGGGCCGCGCGTCAAGCCCAGTCGTCGCCGCCGCCGCCGGAGCCGTCGTCATCGCCGGCATAGTCGCCGGCGTCCTGCATCGCATCCTGGTCCTGATCCTGATCCTGCAACACGTCCTCGGCGTGCTGGCCGGCGGGATCGGAGCCATAGTAATTGTTGATGGTCTCGGCCGGCTGAGCGAAGGCCGAGGAACCGCCGAAACCGCCGCCGCCGAAAAGGCCGCCGCCGCCGCCGTGGCCGCCGAACAAACCGCCGAGCGCATTGCCAAGCAGCACGCCGCCGGCGACGCCGGTCGCGGTCTGCAAGGCGCCGTGCAGGAAGCCGCCGCCTTGCGCAGGCGGGGGAGCGCCCCAGGGTCCGCCCTGCTGTGGCGGCGGCGCGTAGGCCGGCGGCGGCGGCGCATAGGCCGGTCGCTGCGGCGGCCCGGGATCGCGCTCATAGCCGCGCGAGTCATAGGGCCGCGCCTGCGGGGCGGGCGCGGCGGCGCCGCCGAACAGGCTGCGGCCGATATTGCCGAGGAAGCTCGTCTCCTGCTGTGGAGCTTCCGGCTCCTTGGCCTGCGCCTCCAGTTCGGAGATGCGGTGGGCGGCGGCCTCCATCGCCTGCTGCTGCACGAGCACGGTCTGGGCCAGAACATAGGCGGCCGAGGGCGTGTTGCGCATCGCGTCTTCGATGAAGGCCTCGGCGTCGCGGTCTCTGGGACCGTTGGAGGCGGCGCGAATGCGATCGAACAGGCCAGAAATCATCTGCCGTTCATCGGGGGTCATGAGGATCTCCCATTGCGGGCGAAGGCCCGGCGCACAAACATATGGGCGGCTCCGCCATTCCCGCCAAGTGGGCCGGAGATTACAACGCGCTCATGTCGGCGCTCGTTCCGGCGCTTTACTCCGCCCCGGGTTTCGCGTAGGCGGGCGCGAAGCTCGTCGCGGGCCCGGAGTCGGCGCGCGCTTCGCAAATTCCGGCGCGAGTGAGGAAATGGCGAACGTCGTTGTGGTGGGCGCCCAGTGGGGCGACGAGGGAAAAGGCAAGATCGTCGATTGGCTCAGCGTCTCGGCGGACGTGATCGTCCGCTTCCAGGGCGGCCATAACGCCGGCCATACGTTGGTCATCGGCGGCAAGGTGTTCAAGCTGGCGCTGCTGCCATCTGGCATCGTGCGGCCGGGCAAGCTTTCGGTCATCGGCAACGGCGTCGTGCTCGATCCCTATCATCTGGCGGGGGAGATCGAATCGCTGCGCGCTCAGGGGATCGAGGTCAGCGCCGCCAATCTCAAGATCGCCGAGAATGTGCCGCTGATCCTCTCCTTCTATCGTGATCTCGACGCGCATCGCGAAGCCGGGATCGAGGGCGTTGGCACCACCAAGCGCGGCATCGGCCCGGCCTATGAGGATAAGGTCGGCCGGCGCGCCATCCGGCTGATGGATCTCGCCGATCCCGATTCGCTCGACGGAAAGATCGCCCGCTTGCTCGCCCATCACACGCCACTTTGGCGCGGCATGGGGTTGACGCCGCCCGACGCCGCCGCGATCCGCAAGGAACTGCTGGAGATCGCGCCCAAGGTGCTGCCCTATATGGCGCCGACCTTCGATCTTCTGGATCGCGAGCGCCGCGCCGGAAAACGCATCCTGTTCGAGGGCGCGCAGGGGGCGCTGCTCGATGTCGACCACGGCACTTATCCTTACGTCACGTCGTCGAACACCGTGGCGGCCAACGCCGCGACCGGTTCCGGCCTCGGCCCGCGGGCCATCGGCTACGTGCTGGGCATCGCCAAGGCCTACACGACGCGCGTCGGCGGCGGGCCGTTCCCGACCGAGCTTGACGACGAGATCGGCGCGCGCATCGGGCGCATCGGCAAGGAGTTCGGCACCAACACCGGCCGGCCGCGCCGCTGTGGCTGGTTCGACGCCGCGCTGACCCGACAGACGGTGAAAACCTCCGGCATCGACGGCGTGGCGCTGACCAAGCTCGACGTGCTCGACGGTTTCGACGAGATCAAGGTCTGCACGCATTACCTGCTCGACGGCGAGCGCATCGACTACATGCCCGCCAACCCGAGCGCGCAGGCGCGGCTGAAGCCGGTCTACGAGACCATGCCCGGCTGGCGCGACGCAACTGGCGGCGCGCGCTCCTGGGCGCACCTGCCGGCGCAGGCGATCAAATATGTCCGGCGCATCGAGGAATTGATCGGGGCGCCGGTTGCGCTACTATCGACCAGCCCTGAGCGCGACGATACGATTCTGGTGCATGATCCCTTCCAGGACTGAGCGGGATCGCCCACAGTACCGCGCGAATGCGGAAGGATAGATGGCCGATTACTATTCGCTGTTGGCGCGCGCAGTCGCGAATCTGCCGAAGTCGAGCCCGCCCTCGACCCGGCGGGCGATCTATGAGCGTGCGCGCAAGGCGCTGACCAACCAACTGCGCTCGCTGAAGCCGCAATTGCCGGAAAGCGATATCGCGCGCGAGGAGCGCGCGCTCGACGACGCGGTGGCGCGGCTGGAGGCGGAATTCGAGCCGGCGACGGCCGATATCCATACGCTGCCGGTCGCCGCGCCCGCAGCGGCGTCTGACGTCGCCGAAGCCCCGCCTCCGGTTGCGCCGCCGCCAGCCCCGCCTGCCGCGCCGGCGCCCCCGCGCCCCGTCGCCGCGCC